>CAIOLZ010000412.1 GCA_903859265.1 uncultured beta proteobacterium | reverse complement strand
GGGAACACCACTGACGGAGCAATTCAACCAGTTCGGGGACTACCTGGCTATCCACGCAATGCAGCGCACTCCAGTCATAAACCGTTGCACTGGCGGGGCTTGGCACACCTGCTATCGCTGCCAGCTCTTGAGCGTCCAGTGTGACAGGGCATGCCCACACGCGCACTGGTAAACCTTCCGACGCGGAGCGCGAGGCCTGTGCGGTGTCGAAACTTGCCGGAACCGGCGAAGAGTCGGCGCTGGTGTCGATTGCCATCCACTCGGGTGCGGAGCGGCCAAAAAGCTGCGCATATTCGATGGCCACCACATCAAAACTGGAGCGCACACCTGTGGCACGGTATATCTGCAATAACGTCGCCGAACAAATTTCCGCAGTTTGGTCGTCCAAGTCAGGGAATTGCAGCAGCGCAATGAAGGCGGCCTCCGCACGCTCGAAATCTCCGTCATTGAAAAGCGCAAGGGCCGCAACCAAAGCCGCTCTGCTCGTTGGCTTGGTTGCAGTTGTTGGCGCGGAGCGCCGGGGCGTTTCCAGCGGAATGCTGGTGAAGTCCAGATCCATGCCGGACTCCAGGGAGCTCTCGGGCGTCGCAAACGTCGCTTTGGAGGCATCTTCCGTGCCCACCGGTGAATGCAGCATATCGAGGTCGGGTGGTCTGGTCGGGGCGCCTTCGGAATCGCTATGGGTCCACCACTGTTGTATCAGCTCGGCTTCGATTGCATTGATCTTGGTTACCGTACCGGCGCGCTCTTTGTGTGTCAGGTTGTCGGGATTGAGAATGGAGCTGTTTTGAAATGCCGATGGCCTGGGCTCGTTCCCGGGGTCTGCCCGCATGCGCATGGACCTGACCTTGCGCAGATAGTCAAATTCGCGACGGCGAATGGTGTCGTCTTTTCGCTTCTGCTGCTGACCACCCATTCGCCGGTCACTGTCAACCTTGGATGGCTCTGGCGCCGGCGCAACAAACTGCGACACGGGCGCGTCCTCCCCCTGCAACACCTCTTGGGTTGCGGCGCGAATACGCTGAACAATTCTGGTCAAAAAACCAGGCTCTGGGGTGGTGGACGCCATGATGTCAGTCTATCTGACACTTTAACAACAGTGTCCCACCGCTGTAGTCCACAAATGGGCTGAATAACGCCGTTACCTTTAAGCTCGCGTAAAAATAACACGCAACAAAAATCCAACATGTCTTTCAACAAGGAGGTGCTGTATGACTGGTCGCGAGATGGTTCCCCATGGTGCGTTGCTGACATTGCCCGTGGCCCAGATGCGCAGTGTTTTTGAGCCCGCGGACGTTGAACGCAAGCTTGCCAAACTTCCCCAGCGCGAATATGAAAATTTGCGCACCACCTATGAACACATGCTCGAGCGTGGCCCGCACCGGTTCCAGGTAAAGCCTTCGGGGGTGCCCGATATGCGTGGGCTGTATGACTTGCTGCCCAACTTCACTGAAGTACTGGACGATGTCAAACGCCATGTCGCGTTGAGCCAGGATTGCCGCGATGGCCTGGAGATCACGCCCACACTTTTATTGGGCGTGCCAGGTATCGGAAAAACCCATTTTGCAAAACAGTTGGCCCAACTGCTGGGCACGGGCATGAGCCTGGTGCCCATGAGCTCCATGACTGCGGGCTGGCTGCTGTCAGGCTCGTCGTCCCAATGGAAAGGCGCCCGGCCAGGCAAGGTATTTGAAGCACTGGTCGATGGTGCTTATGCCAATCCGATCATCGTGGTCGATGAAATAGACAAGGCCAGTGGTGACGCGCAGTATGACCCGCTGGGCGCGCTCTACAGCTTGCTGGAACACGACACCGCAGCTTGCTTTACCGACGAGTTTGCCGATATACCGATCGACGCGAGTCAGGTGATCTGGATTACCACGGCCAATGATCCCAGAGGAATTCCAGAACCCATTTTGAATCGCATGAATGTGTTTGAGATTCAGGCGCCCAATCCGGAGCAAGCGCGTGTGATCGCGTTGAACCTGTACAAAAGCATCCGGTCCGAGCATGACTGGGGAAAGCACTTCCGGGATCTGCCCTCACCGGATGTCCTCGATGCGCTGGCGGCAATGCCACCACGCGAAATGCGCCGCGCGCTAATGACCGGGTTTGGCAACGCCCGCATCGCCAAGCGCGAGGATTTGACCGCGGACCACTTGCCAAAACCGGAGCAGGGCAAAAGCCGGATAGGCTTTGTTCACTGAAACCCGGGCCCGGCGATGGGTCCGGGCTTATTTTTCACATTTAGGCGCGCAAACTGCCTGTGACTTTCCGAGCAACTTGCGGGTGGTCAGTTGCGCTCGCGGGCGGTGCTTGCCACACAAGAAACATGACATGGTGGACGCCCCGACGTATGCCGTGGACGTAAAGGGAGATCCGGAAGCTTTGGACTTGTAACGGAGTCCATCCTCCAGGATTGACGACTTGGTAACGGGTTTGCTCATACGCTGATTTTACGACTTCGGCCAGACGTGGTCATCACCCATGTTTTTTGGCACCCTAAAATCCCCATCCGCAGGCGAAGCCATTGCCTGAAAGGACGTCACATGGATCATGATTTGCAAAGGCGCCGGTTACTAAAAACGGGAACCATGGGCATTGGCGGTGCGCTCATGGTGGCGTCCGTTGCGGCAAGGGCGTCAGACACCCTGCAAGCGGATCTGACAGAAGCGCCATTGCAGGTGTGGCCACTGGCTGGTTCCGGCGGGATGCGGTTGGCAACCTGTGAATTTCCGGACCGCCAGGGCCAAGTTATTGGTGTGGTGCTCGACAGTGGGCAGGTGATCGATGTGGCTGCCGAGGCGCGGCGTTTTGGCTTGCGGCTCGTTTTTGACTCTGGCTCCATGCTGTCGCTTCTGGCAGCCGGTGAACCTGCAATGCGTCAGATTGAATCGCTGATTGAAAAGGCCATGCGGGCACGCGCCCGGCCCGTGCCGATGCACCAGGTGCGTTTTTATTCACCCATACCGCGACCACACAGCAATATCTACTGTGTCGGCTGGAACTATCTGGACCATTTCGAAGAAGGCAAAAATGCACGCGCCGACAAGGCGGTAAGCAGTTACCCCGAACACCCGGTATTTTTTACCAAGGGGGTGCACACCATGAACCATCCTCTGGGAGCGATTCCGTTTGAGGCCGGAAATACCGACACCGCCGATTGGGAAGCGGAATTGGCCGTCATCATTGGAAAACGGGGGCGCGACATCGCAGAGGACACGGCGATGGATTTTGTTTTTGGCTACAGCGCATTCAATGACACCACCGTGCGTGAGATCCAGCAAAAACGCCATGGCGGCCAGTGGTTTAAAGGCAAGAGCCTGGACGGATACGGTCCGATGGGCCCCTGGATCGTCACCAAAGCGGGCGTTGCGCTGGACGATGTGCGCATTATTTGCCGCGTCAACGGCGTTGAAAAACAAAACGCGAGCTACCAACAGATGTATTTCAAGATCCCGCGCATCATTGCCGAACTCTCGCGTGGTTTGACACTGGAGCCTGGCGACATCATCGCTACCGGCACGCCGTCGGGCGTGGGCTTTGCGCGCAAACCGCCGGAGTTTTTAAAGCCGGGGGATGTGATGGAAACGGAAGTGACAGGGATCGGCAAATTCAGCAATCCGGTCCGGGAAAAAGCGTAGTCCTTGCCGGACACGCGCCGGTCACAAAATCTTCATATTTTTGCAGTGGCATTTTTTTGCTTAACTGTATAAACTATTTAAATTGTTTATACAGTTTTGTGCTTGCGCACGGTGCAAAGGATGCCTTATGTATTCAGATACCTTGACCTGGTGGACGCTTTTGTGTGGTGTCAGCCTCATCAATGTGACACTTTGGCTTGGCACAGTAACGCACCTGCATTACCGCGCTGACGCGTTCAGAGGCCCGCGGTGGTCCCATGCCAAATGGCACATGATTTTGTCGGCTGGGTACGTGCTGGGCTGCGGCTACCGGTGCCTGTTTCCGGTGTACGACGTTCAACGCATCGTGATGGTGGACTCCTGGCTCTCCAGCGTTATTGTTGGCCGCTCCGTGGCCACCGTGGCCGAGCTTTGCTTTGCCGCGCAATGGGCATTGCTGCTGCGCGGAGTTGCGCAGTCAAGCAATAACGCCCTCGCATTGACAGTGTCGCGTCTGATCGTACCTTTCATTCTGGTCGCGGAGGCCTGCTCGTGGTACGCCGTTCTGACGACCTCGAATCTTGGACATGTCATGGAGGAATCCATCTGGGGCCTGTGTGCCGCGTTGCTGGTGGCGAGTTTTACCGCAGTGTGGCCGCGCGGCCATCGCAACCACCGTCCGGTGTTATTGGCAGCGGGTGCTTGCGCACTGGCCTACGCCTTGTATATGTTCAAAGTGGACGTGCCGATGTATTGG
>CAIOLZ010000411.1 GCA_903859265.1 uncultured beta proteobacterium | reverse complement strand
CAGACCGGCGTTGGAACCCATGCGAAGAATGTGCTGGATTTTTTGCAAAGGGTTCAATCGTCTGATTTGACGGTGGAAGCCATTTCCCATATCGACGCCGATCAAGTGCAGCGGGCGGTCCAGACCACCTCGGCAGAGGACATCAGTATCCATTTCTTCCCGGACGATGCAGCCACGCTTCTCAAGGGAAAGAAGTTGCTGTGGGCCGTCTTTGAGTCCAGCCGTCCACCACCCGGCTTCCTGCATTGGTTTGACACCTTTGACTATGTGCTTTCACCAAGCCGGTGGGGGCAGGAATGCATGGTGCGCTGGGGTGCCCCGGCAGACCGGATTGCCGTTATTCCAGAGGGGGTCGATCCCTGGGTGTACCACCCTTACCAACTGCGGCAAAAAAAGCAGGTCACACGATTTTTGATGGTTGGAAAGTATGAAACGCGCAAAGGCTATGAAGTCGCACTCGAGGCATTTGCGCTGGCCCACGCGCAGAACCCCCAGATCGAGCTTTGGCTCAAGCCGGATTGGATTGACGGCGTGCAGTCGCAAATGCATGTCCAGTTCGCACGCGTCAGCCAAGCCTATGCCGGGTTGCCGATCTCCTTGGTGCACGGCATTTTGACTATTGAACAGATGAAACTGCTGTACCGCGAGGCCAGCTGCTTTCTGTTTCCGTCGATGTGTGAAGGCTGGGGGCTCCCGTTGATTGAAGCTATTGCCAGTGGTGTTCCGGCGATTGCCTGCACCTACGGCGGCCAAAGTGAATTCCTGGGGGCGATCGAGGGCTACTTCACAGCGATTCCCTATACGCTGGGGCCAATTAGCTGCGCGCAGTGGAAGAGTTGGTATCCGCAGTCCGATGGCAACTGGGGCGAGTGGGCGCAGATGGACCCTGGTGTGCTGGCCGGGCTCATGTTGCAAGCCGTTGAGCGTGACGGTCAGCCCGACGCACTGCACGCGGCGCACACGATTCGCAAAGAGTTTTCCTGGGAACGGTCGATTGACGCGCTGTTGCGGTTCATCTTTTTCAAACTGGCGAAAACCGCATAAGACCCATCACGTCAAATGATCAAGTCTTTTCTTACTTTTGCGGACGGATCCGAAACATACAGAGGCGCCGCGCAAAGGCTGGCTTTGCAGGCGCAGGAAACCGGCTGGTTTCATACCGTGCATGGTCTGCATTGCGACAATTTGCGCCAATTGTCGGAGCCGTGGTTTGAGCAACACCAAAAATTCTTGCTCTCCCATCCACGCGGTTTTGGATATTGGTTCTGGAAGCCTTTTCTTGTTTATGAAATGCTGCGGCGGCTTGCCGACGGTTCCATACTGGTTTATGCGGACGCGGGGTTTGAGATAAGCGCCTACGGCCAAAAGCGTTTTGATGACTATGTCGAGATGGCGCTGCAGCACGAATTGCTGGCAACGCACATCCATTTGCCTGTCAAGAACTGGACCAAAGGTGATTTGATCGATTACTTTGCCGTGAGGGACAACCCGTCCATCGTGAATGCCAACCAGGTTGCCGGCGGATTTTTGGTTGTCAAAAAAAATGATTTAACCCTGAATTTTTTCCGTTACTGGTCACTGGTAGCCGCTGATCAAAACTACCATTTGATCGATGACAGCCCTTCCGTCTCGGCCAATCTGGATGGGTTCGTGGAGCATCGGCATGATCAGGCAATTTTTACATTGCTGCTCAAAACGATGAACTTTGGTCACTCCATCAGCTACCTGCATGAAACCGTGCATCCGGAGCTGTTTGCCGCGGGGCAATTTAACCGGGCGTTTCCATTTGTCTGCCTTCGCAACAGAACCGGTCAGCGCCAAATTCAGCCATAGTGATTTTTCGCTGGCTGATCGTCAGGCCAAGGCCGCAATCAGCCTTGAGGCGCGCGCCCATGTGAATTTTTCCAGCAAGTCGGTTCGTCCGAAAGCAAAACGCTCCGAAGTACTGGCTCGCTCCGACATGCATGTGTCCATGATTTCCACCAAAGCATCCATGTCCGGCTGCAGATGCGCGTTCAGCTGTTGGCCTTGCATCTCTGTATGGCGGTGCAGGCTGGCGGGAATCTTGATGGCGGTATTTGCATCACAGAAGTCGTCGGTGGAGCCGCCGCTGGTCACGATCACTTTGGTGCCGCTGGCAATCGCCTCGATCACCGGCAGGTTGAACCCTTCGGCGCGATAGGGCGAGACATAGTAGTCGGCGACGCAATACAGGCTTCGCAATTGCTCCAAACTCAGTGTGGTGGGAATCAGGCGCACTGCTGCCACGTCATCGCCGTCTATCCTGACCTTGCCGGCTGCAGCCAGGTTTTGCACCATGGTGACCGCTGAGAACCCATACAAGGCTTGCTGGTCTTTCACCAGCAGTTTTGCATTTTTGTGCTTGCGGCGGATTTTGAAGAAGGCTTCGAACACCAGGTCCATCCCCTTGTTCCACATCGGTGCGCCCACGTTGAGGAACACCACATCCTCCGGGGTATAGCCCAATGCGGCACGCGCTTGAGCTCGCTCCTCTAAATCCATCGGTTGGAAGCGCCGGCTGTCCACGCCATGCGGCACCACATAAACGCTGGCTTCGTCAAAGCCATATTCCACGATCCGGTCGCGGCTCCAATGCGAGGGTGTGGCGATCAGGTTGCCGGCATCCACGTAAGCTTTGATGTTGGCGTCCGGCGTGAACCAGCGCTCGTCCAGTCCGAATTCGGTCACCATGAAGGTGATGATTTTGTGGTTGCTCAGCTGCAGGGTGTTGGGCGTGTGAATCCGGTAAATCGCCGAAACCGGCTCCTCCTGATGTGGCTGTATGCCCGCCAGCAGAGCTTGCTCTGCCGGGCTAAAGCCGGCGCCCAGGGCAGCCTTGGTCCATCGTGGGTCGTACGCGGGGAGCTCCGAGTAAAAGAGTTGCACCTGCGGCATTTGCGTGAGCGCCAGCAACTGGTACTGGTTGACCATCGCGTAGGAGTGGTTGATGCCCACCCATCCTTGCACCCAAAGCGATTTCATCTGGCCTGCACTGTTGTTGTCCATGGTTCCAATTCCCTGACACGACGCCGGAGCATAACCGTCCCGGCAGTGCCCAAAAGCCAGAGATAAGGGCAATTCTGGAGTTTTCCCCACCCATACCGGTACCGCATATATCGGATACTGAAAGGGTGTTCACCATCATCATCCCCACCCACAAACGCCCGACGCTGCTAAGCCGGGCGTTGCAGTCTGTGGCCGCCCAGACCTGCCGTAACTTCAAGGTCATCGTGGTGGACGATGCTGCCTCTTACATCCCCCCGTATGCCGACCTCGCCAATTTGCAGGGCAAATACACCTTTGTAATCCGCAGTGACAGCGCTGCGGGCGGTGGACCGGCCCCAAGCCGCAACCTTGCTTTGGATCTGCTGGCCACCGACTACCTGATGTTTCTCGACGACGACGATACGCTGGCACCCAACCACCTGGAAGCGATGGCGCAGCGGCTCTCACTCGGACCTGTGCCGCTGCTGTTTTGCGACTTCAATGTGGTCAACGAAGACCGCACCGTCACGCCGCCCAAGTTGTTGTCGAGTGACTCCATATCGCTGCAGCCGGTCACGCGCGAAAGCGTATATGTACTCAACCGCATACCCAACAGCTGCCTTGTGTACCACCGTGATGTGGTGAAGGGGCTGCGCTTTGATACGACGTTGGAGATTTATGAGGATTGGGACTTTTTGTTGCAGTGCCTGAAGAACCACAATCCGGTTCATGTACCCGGCGCTACCGTCAATATCCACAAAAGCCTGGCGGATGCGCCAGAAAATATGCGACGTGGGAATTCGCGCCATGATTTGACTGCGTCGGTGATGATGGAGCTTTACAGGCGGCATCCGGCGCCAGACATGCAAACCCGGCAGGCGAGGGTTGATTTGCTGAAGAATGCGGGGGTTGATATGGATTAGATGGGAGGTAGGCCACACGCAGTCTGTTACTAAGTTAGCTATTAATGGCCATACAAACACCCTCGCCAAACTCGAGCACTCTAATTCTCGATGTATTTTTTGCGGCATCAGTTTGATTATTCTTTATAGCGGACTCATGGGTATAGTCAACCAGCGATTTAACAAAACCCACCATTCCAAAATCGTG
>CAIOLZ010000410.1 GCA_903859265.1 uncultured beta proteobacterium | reverse complement strand
TTGACGGCGTAGTGGTCTGCGCAGGAACCGCCAGCCGCGCTCTTGCGGCCCAACTCGGCGACCGGGTCAATGTGTATCCCGTCAAGGGCTATTCGATCACGGTCAATCTGGCCGACGAAAGCAGCCGCGCCAGTGCCCCCACCGTCAGTCTGCTCGACGATGAAACCAAATTGGTTACTAGCCGCTTGGGTGAGAGCCGTTTCCGTGTGGCGGGCACCGCCGAATTCAACGGCTACAACCGCGATATCCGCGCTGATCGCATCAAGCCACTCACCGACTGGGTCGCCCAATGCTTCCCCGGAGTCAGCACCGAGAACGTGGTGCCATGGGCCGGATTGCGGCCCATGATGCCCAACCTGATGCCACGCGTTGGCCGTGGCAAGGCCCCCAACGTGTTCTACAACACTGGCCACGGCCACCTGGGCTGGACCCTGTCAGCGGTGACCGCCGAGATGGTTGCGGACATTGTCAAAGCTGCCAGCACGAAACCCGCTGCCATGCCGGGTCTGCAAGTACGCACTGCTTGAAATAGCCACTGCGAAAAGCGCGCTCCCATAAAAAAAAACGCCACCGAAGCGGTGGCGTTTTGCTGGAAGTCGTTTGGATTTAGGCCGATTTGGCCAGATCCACGTTGCGCAGCCGAATATGGAGTTCGCGCAACTGTTTCTCATCCACCGGGCTCGGGGCTTGCGTCAACAGGCACTGCGCACGCTGGGTTTTGGGGAAAGCGATGACGTCGCGAATCGATTCGGCGCCGGTCATCAAGGTCACGATGCGGTCCAGACCAAAGGCCAACCCACCGTGCGGAGGCGCGCCGTACTGCAAAGCGTCCAGCAAAAATCCGAATTTGAGCTGCGCTTCTTCCGGCGAAATCTTGAGGGCATCAAAAACTTTTTGCTGCACGTCGGCGCGGTGGATACGCACCGATCCGCCGCCCATTTCCCAGCCATTGAGCACCATGTCGTAACCCTGCGAAATGCACTTCTCGGGATTGGTTTCCATCCAGTCCTCGTGGCCGGGTTTGGGCGCGGTAAAGGGGTGGTGCACCGCGGTGTAACGCTGGCTTTCCTCGTCGAACTCGAACATGGGAAAGTCCACCACCCACATCGGACGCCAGCCCGCTGTGAACAGCCCGTTCTTTTTGCCAAATTCGCTGTGGCCGATCTTGATGCGCAAGGCACCAATCGCATCGTTGACAATTTTTTCCCTGTCGGCACCGAAGAAAATCAGATCGCCATTCTGGGCACCGCTGCGCTCGAGCACGGCATTGAGCGCCTGGTCATGGATGTTCTTGACGATCGGGCTTTGCAAGCCTTCGCGCCCCTTGGAAAGGTCGTTCACACGAATGTAGGCGAGCCCTTTGGCACCATAAATCTTGACGAATTCGGTGTATGCATCGATCTCGCCCCGACTGATACCGCCGCCCTCCTGGGATCCACCGGGTACGCGCAAAGCCACCACGCGACCGCCCTTCATGGTGGCTGCGCCCGAAAACACTTTGAAGTCCACGTCAGCCATCACATCGGTCACTTCCGTGAACTGCAAATTCACGCGCAAATCGGGCTTGTCCGAGCCGTACAAGCGCATCGCGTCCTGGTAAGTCATGACCGGAAATTCGCCCAGATCAACGCCGATCGTGTGCCTGAACACGGTCGTGATCATTTCCTGGAACAGGGCCCGGATATCCTCCTCCGACAGAAAGGAGGTTTCGATATCGATCTGGGTGAATTCCGGCTGCCGATCGGCGCGCAGGTCTTCATCGCGAAAGCATTTGGTGATCTGGTAATAGCGATCAAATCCGGCCACCATCAGCAGTTGCTTGAACAACTGTGGCGACTGCGGCAAGGCGAAAAACTGCCCATCATGGACACGGCTGGGTACGAGATAGTCGCGCGCGCCTTCAGGCGTGCTCTTGGTCAGCATTGGCGTTTCGATATCCACGAAGCCATGCGCGTCCAAAAACTTGCGCACTTCCATCGCCACGCGGTAGCGCAGCATCAGGTTGTTCTGCATATAGGGGCGACGCAGGTCAAGCACGCGGTGCGTTAACCGGGTGGTCTCAGACAGGTTGTCATCATCAATCTGGAATGGTGGTGTGACCGACGGATTGAGCACCGTCAGTTCGTGGCACAGCACTTCAATCTTGCCGCTTTTGAGGGCGTCGTTGGTCGTGCCCTGTGGGCGGGCACGCACCAGCCCTTTGATCTGCACGCAAAACTCGTTGCGGATCTCTTCAGCGACCTTGAACATGTCGGCGCGGTCTGGATCACACACCACCTGCACATAACCTTCGCGGTCGCGCAAATCGACAAAGATCACGCCACCGTGGTCGCGGCGC
>CAIOLZ010000409.1 GCA_903859265.1 uncultured beta proteobacterium | reverse complement strand
GTGGCGTCAACCACTTCAGACACGCATCCGGCAACTCGTCAAAAAACCGACTTTTGAGGTTGTAGCGGGTCTGTCCGTGCAGCATGCGGGTTTGGGAATGCGTCATGTACAAACGCTTGCGCGCGCGTGTGATCGCCACGTACATCAAGCGTCGCTCTTCTTCCAGTCCATCGTGGTCACTCATGGCGTTTTCGTGGGGGAAGAGGCCCTCCTCCATGCCGGTGATAAACACGCCGTCGAACTCCAGCCCTTTGGCCGAGTGGACCGTCATCAACTGAATTGCATCCTGCCCCGCCTGCGCCATGTTGTCACCGGCCTCCAAAGCAGCATGCGACAAGAATGCCGCGAGCGGCGATTGTGTTTCGCCGGTCGCATCGCTTGGGTCATTACCCTGTGCACCGCTGGGCTCGGCGGCATTGGATGACATCGGGCTGGAGTCCGCGAAAGCACGCGCATCGGCGTCGCGGCCAAAGCCTTCCTGCATGACGAAACTCTCCGCCGCGTTGACCAATTCTTCCAAGTTTTCAACCCGGTCCGCACCCTCCCGTTCGGCCCGGTAGTGGGCCAGCAAGCCACTTTCTTCGAGCATCACGGAAACAATGTCGCGCAAATTCATGCCTGTGGTTTGCTCTCGCAGCACGTCGATCTTGGCCACAAAACCGGCAATCGCTGTGCCAGCACGTCCGGTCAATGTGCTGACCGCGTCGTGCAGTGAGCAGCCGCTTGCTTTGGCAAGGTCCTGCAGTTGCTCGATGCTGCGTGCGCCTATCCCACGCGCCGGAAAATTCACCACCCGGACAAAGCTGGTGTCGTCGTTGGGGTTGTCCAACAGGCGCAGATAAGCCAGTGCATGCTTGATTTCTGCGCGTTCAAAAAAGCGCAAGCCGCCATAGACCCGGTAAGCCAGAGCGGCATTGAACAAAGCCGTCTCGATCACCCGGCTCTGGGCATTGGAGCGGTACAGCACCGCGATTTCTTTCAGGGGCATGCCCTCGCGCACGAGTTGGCGCATTTCGTCCACCATCCACTGCGCCTCGGCAAAATCGGTCGGCGCCTCATAGACCCGGACCGGCTCACCCGGACCTTGCTCGGTGCGCAGGTTTTTGCCCAGGCGGCGGCTGTTGTGACTGATCAGCGCATTGGCTGAGTCCAGAATGTTGCTGTAACTGCGGTAGTTTTGCTCGAGCTTGATCTGGTGCTGCACCTTGAACTCGCGCACAAAGTCGGCCATATTGCCCACCCGCGCGCCGCGAAATGCGTAAATGCTCTGGTCATCATCGCCCACCGCCAACACGGCCCCAGTGCCAGTGATGGCACCCGTCGCGTCCTGGCCGGCGAGCATCTTGATCCAGGCGTATTGCAACTTGTTGGTGTCCTGAAACTCATCGATCAGAATGTGGCGAAAACGCCGCTGGTAGTGCTCGCGTATGGAATCGTTGTCACGCAACAGTTCGTAACTGCGCAGCATCAACTCCCCAAAGTCCACCACACCTTCGCGCTGGCATTGCTCCTCGTAGAGCTGATAAATATCGACCTTGCGCCGGGTATCTTCGTCCCGCACTTCCACCGCCTGTGGCCGCAATCCATCTTCCTTGCAGCCGGAAATAAACCACTGCAGTTGTTTCGGTGGAAACCGTTCGTCATCAATGTTGTATTGCTTGCAAAGCCGCTTGATGGCCGACAACTGGTCCTGCGTGTCCAGAATCTGAAAGGTCTGCGGCAGGTTGGCCATCTTGAAATGCGCGCGCAAAAAGCGGTTGCACAAGCCGTGAAACGTGCCGATCCACATGCCGCGCACATTAACCGGCAGCATGGCGGAGAGCCGCGTCATCATCTCCTTGGCAGCCTTGTTGGTAAAGGTGACGGCCATGATGCCGCCGGGCGTGACGTAGCCGTTTTGCAGCAGCCAGGCAATGCGCGTAGTGAGCACCCGGGTCTTGCCAGAACCCGCTCCGGCCAAAATCAAGGCATGTTCGGCAGGCAAGGTCACGGCCGCACTTTGTTCGGGGTTGAGGGTGCTTAAAAGCGGCGAGACCGTGTGGAGTGGCGCAGTGGTGACAGACATACTGCGATTGTAGGAAGGTCCCCGGAAAAGGTCCCTACATGGCTATCAGCATTTGATGATGCCGCCATCTTGCTATGCACCACCGCGCGGCGGCGGATGAAGGGTAAAATCGGTCACCGGGCCCAAGCATTTGGCACCCGGTATTTTTTTGCCGGAACCAATCCAAGCGCCCAGTTTTGACAAACTTTTTGGAGCTTGGGTTATGGAAATTTTTGACTACGACAACATTCTGCTGCTGCCCCGCAAATGCCGGGTGGAAAGCCGCTCGGAATGCGACGCCAGCGTGGAACTCGGCGGCAGGCGCTTTCGCCTGCCGGTGGTTCCCGCCAACATGAAAACGGTGGTGGACGAGCCGATTTGCGAATGGCTGGCGCGCAATGGCTACTTTTATGTGATGCACCG
This sequence comes from uncultured beta proteobacterium, assembly GCA_903859265.1. Classification (GTDB taxonomy): domain Bacteria; phylum Pseudomonadota; class Gammaproteobacteria; order Burkholderiales; family Burkholderiaceae_C; genus Allorhodoferax. Next base: position 871 of record CAIOLZ010000409.1, on the reverse strand, counting down.
TTTCGATCTGGACAACGTGCGTTTCACCCGTGAGATGCTTTCCAAGGGCCTGTTTGCCTCGATTTCCCTGGGCGTCAAAAAGCAGGACTACGACACGGTGGACGATCTGGTGGCACAAGGCTTGGCGCCGCAGTTCATCACCATCGACATTGCCCACGGCCACGCCGACAGTGTGAAAAACATGATTGCCTACCTGAAAGAAAAATTGCCGGCCAGCTTTGTCATCGCCGGTAATGTCGGGACGCCCGAGGCGGTGATTGACTTGGAAAACTGGGGCGCGGACGCCACCAAAGTCGGCATCGGCCCGGGCAAGGTCTGCATCACCAAACTCAAGACCGGGTTTGGCACGGGCGGCTGGCAGTTGAGCGCGCTCAAGTGGTGCGCCCGCGTGGCCACCAAACCCATCATTGCCGATGGCGGTATCCGGGACCACGGCGACATCGCAAAGAGTATCCGCTTCGGCGCATCGATGGTAATGATCGGCTCCCTTTTTGCGGGCCACGAGGAGTCACCCGGCAAAACCGTCGAAGTGGACGGCAAGCTGTTCAAGGAATACTACGGATCAGCCAGCGACTTCAACAAAGGCGAATACAAACATGTTGAAGGCAAACGTATTTTGGAACCGATTAAAGGCAGGCTGTCGGAAACCCTGATTGAAATGGAGCAGGACGTGCAAAGTTCCATCAGCTATTCGGGTGGCAAAAAGCTCATGGATATCCGCAAAGTGAACTATGTCACGCTCGGCGGTGATAACGCGGGTGAACATTTGCTGATGTAGGGCCATTGCTGAGTATTCGAGTAACTCAGTGACCCGGTAAAATTGCTCCGGGCAAAAAAAGCGGGACACAAGGTCACGTTTTTTTATGACCCG
>CAIOLZ010000408.1 GCA_903859265.1 uncultured beta proteobacterium | reverse complement strand
CTGGGCGGTGGGCACTGAACTCGTAAGCTTGACGAGGACTTGGCGGCATATCATTCCGGCGCTTGCGGGGAAAGGTCCCTGCACAAGGGCTCACCGTTATGTCTTTTCAAAGTCTTTATTCCCAGAAGCGCTGCAGTGCAGCAGACGCCATTGCGCAGGTTCGCAATGGTGATCGCATCATTGTTCCCACCGGTGTGGGCGAGCCGCCGGCATTGCTGACCGCCTTGTCGGAGCATAGGCGCAGTTTCCGCGACGTGACCGTGTCGCAGATTCTGGCCATGCGCAAATACGGCTACATCGATCCCGAAACTGTTGAAAACGTGCGGCACGTTGCGTTCTTCTACGGTGGTGCCACGCGTGCCGGTGGAGGGGACGGCTGGGTTGATTTCACGCCCAACTACTTCTCCGAAATTCCGGACATGATCGCGCGTGAGCAGATTGGCGCTCAGGTTGTGGTCTCGATGGCTTCCCCGATGGACGCGCACGGATACTTTTCGCTCAGTCTGGGCGCTGACTACACCATGGCAGCAATTGCCAAGGCGCGGGCAGTTTTGCTGGAAGTCAACCCCAACGTGCCCTTTGCCTTCGGCAATTGCCACATTCATATTTCACAGGTTACCGCGCTGGTGGAAAGCAGTGATCCGGTGCTTGAAGTCGGGCTGCCCAAGATTGGTCCGGTGCAGGAGGCGATTGGCAAATATGTGGCCGACATGATTGACGACGGCTCCACTTTGCAAATCGGCTACGGCGGCATTCCCGATGCGGTGGTGATGCAACTCACCAGCAAGCATGATCTGGGCGTGCATACCGAAATGATCGGGGACGGCATCATGACGCTGGTCGAAGCGGGTGCTGTCACCAACCGGCGCAAAAATTATTTGCCCGGCAAGATGGTGGCTACCTTTGCGCTCGGTTCCAAAAAGCTCTACAGCTTCATGGACCGCAATCCTGGCTTGGAAATTCATCCCGTCAATTACACCAACGACCCTTACCTGGCCGGCAAAAACGACAAGCTGTGCGCCATCAACGCGACGCTGCAAATCGATTTGTTGGGTCAATGCGGCTCCGAAAGCCTGGGCCCGCGGCCTTATTCCGGAACCGGCGGCCAGTCAGATTTCGTGCGCGCAGCCAACCGTTCTCATGGTGGCAAAGCGTTCATCGTCGTGCCCTCCACGGCCAAGGACGACACGATTTCGCGCATTGTCCCGACACTGACGCCCGGCACCCATGTCAGTACCAGCAAGAACGACATCAACTATGTGGTGACCGAATACGGTGTGGCGCAGTTGCGCGGTAAATCGGCCCGCCAGCGCGCATTGGAGCTGATCAGCATTGCCCATCCGAAGTTTCGTGAAGAGCTCAAGGACAACGCTGTCAAGGCGGGTGTTCTCTGAACCCGAATCAGCGACCACGCATAAACAAGGCGTCCAGATCTTTAACGCTGATCTGCCGCCACGTGGGGCGACCATGGTTACATTGGTCGCTGCGTTCAGTCGCTTCCATATCGCGCAGCAGTGCATTCATCTCGTCTGTCGTCAGTTTGCGATTGGCGCGCACCGCGCCGTGGCAGGCCATGGTGGCAAGGATTTCGTTTTGCGCGCGTGCGATGACGGTGCTGGCGTCCTGTTGCGATAGCTCGGCCAACACGCTGCGGGCCAGTTCCACGGCGTCGCCCTGGGCCAGCGTTGTGGGCACAGCCCGCACGGCCAGTGTTTTGGACGAAAACGGGGTAATTTCCATGCCCAAAGCAGCAAGCGTCTCCTGATGGGCCTCCGCTGCGACCACTTCCTGAGGCGTTGCGGCGAAGGTCACCGGGATCAGCAGCGGTTGGCTCGCCAGCGCGGGCGCGTTGTCTGATCGGGTGGTGTGGGCATTCAGGGTGCGCTCGGCCCACTGTTTTTTCAGTCGCTCATAAACGATGCGCTCATGCGCGGCGTGCATGTCAACAATCACCAATCCGGACGCGTTTTCCGCCAGGATATATATGCCTTGCAGCTGCGCAATAGCACGTCCCAGCGGCCAGTCACCTACCGGCATTGGGTTCGGACTCGACTTCCCGAATGGCTGCCAGAGCGCTGCGACATCACTGACATGGTGGCCCGGCACCTCGGGGCGCGCTTCAAAACGCATTCCCGCCTGGGTCCAGGGCGCCGGAGTGACGCTGGTTTGGGGTACTTGCTGCCATGCGTCAGATGTGGGCGCATGGGCCAAAGCCGCTGGCGCCAACGGGGCGAGCCAGGGCGCCGGCGCAGTGGTGTGTGGGCCGGAGGCTGGTGGTTTGGTCAATTCAATTCCCGACGCCGCGTTCACCCGAGCAGCGTCTATCGCACGCGGCTTGGCCAGCGCGTCCTCGACGGCATGTCGCACTGCCTGATGGACCTCTCGGCTATCGCGAAAACGTACTTCGATCTTGGTGGGATGCACATTCACGTCAACGCGTGACGGATCCATCGACAGGTACAGCACATAGACCGGCTGGCGGTGCCCGTGCAAGACGTCTTCATAAGCGCTGCGTGCCGCGTGGGTCAGCACTTTGTCGCGCACAAAGCGCCCGTTCACATAGGCGAACTGCTGGTCAGCCCGCGAACGCGCTGCATCGGGGATGCCCACGCGCCCCCAGACGGCTGGCTTGTTAGGCTGACCGGGAGCTGTGTCAACCCGAACGCTTTGGTCCAGAAAATCCTTTCCCAGTACATCGGCCAGCCTTCGGTCAAGGGCGTCGAATCGCGGCGATTCTTCAGCAAGGTCAAGGCCATTCACATCGACACATCGACGCCATTGTTCGACCAGTTTCCCGTCATGCCAAATCGCAAATCCTACGTCCGGGCGCGCCAGTGCATGGCGTCGCACGGCCTCAATGCAGTGTGCGAGTTCGGTGGCGTCGGTTTTTAAGAACTTGCGGCGCGCGGGTGTGCTGAAAAACAGTTCCTTGACTTCGACCGTGGTGCCGGTGCTGCGTGCCACCGGACGCAATTCACCCGTGCGGCCATCGAGCATGAATGCCTGGGGAGATCCCTCAACGCGCGAAAGAATGGCACAGTCCGCAATCGCGTTGATGGCTGCCAGGGCCTCGCCGCGAAAGCCCATGGTGGCGACCGATTCAAGGTCCTGCAAGTTGCCAATCTTGCTGGTGGCATGGCGCTTGAAGGCAATCGGCAATTCGTCGCGCAAGATGCCTTGCCCGTCGTCTTCCACGCTGATCAGCCGTACGCCACCGCTTTGCAGACGCACCGTGACTTGGGTAGCGAGTGCATCGAGGGCGTTGTCCACCAGTTCGCGCACCACGGAGGCCGGCCTCTCAACCACTTCACCGGCAGCAATCTGGCTGATGAGCTCGTCGGGGAGCTCCAGAATCGGGCGCCGCTGGGGCGGGGCGGGAGTCTTAATGGGTTCGGTCACTCGGCCAT
>CAIOLZ010000407.1 GCA_903859265.1 uncultured beta proteobacterium | reverse complement strand
TTGGGTGCGATAGCCCAGGGCTCGATGTTCAAACGGGCTTGGGCCTGCTGGAAATAAGGTGCCAGGGCTTCGACGCTGTAGTCCTTGAGGCCAAACTTTTCTTGCCAGAACTTCAGGGTATCGGGCGGCGTGCGAAACGAGCTGGTCCAGTTGACGGTGGTCGTGCCACCCACGCTGCGCCCTTGCAGGATGGTGATGCCCTTGTCTTTGGTCTTGCGCCCAGCGCCTTCCTGGTACAGCGAGGCATAGGCTTCGGGCTCACGTTGTTTGAAATCGGAGCTGCTTTTGAGCTGGCCTTCTTCGACGATGACCACGCTCAGTCCGGCCTTGGTAAGCAGTTCTGCGGTGATGCCGCCACCTGCGCCGGAGCCGATGATGGCGACGTCGCATTCAAGGCGCTGTGGCAGGGCAGCGTGTTTGCCGCCGAGAACCTTCCAGCCGCGTTGCAGGCCTTCGAGGATGGGATCAGGGATGTTGCGCATGGGGTGTAACAAAGGAGGTTAAATTTGAAGGTGTCAATGCGTTGCCTTAGACCGTACGCGGTCCGGGATAGCCGAGCACTGCCCAGGACTCTTCACCCGAAAAGTAAGGCGCACAAACAATGTCGTGCAGGCCCTGGTACGCCTGAACCCGCAGCTCCGTGCCCGAGTTGCGCATGGATTGCAGGGCAGCGCCGACCTCTGCGGTGGTGGCCTCTTCCCAGGAGCCCGATACGCCCGCCAGAAAGCGTCGTCCCGGAGCGCTGATCAGCAAGCCCAACAGTTGGTCAAGTTCGGCCGTGACATGGACGGGCAGGCCCGCCAGAAACGCATCGGTGCGCTGCAGCAGTGCATCCGACGCAGCTTGCAGGGCGGAGGGATCCGTGGGCAGCGTGCCCAAGAGCATGGCCTGCCCAATCTTGGTCATCACGATTCTGGCCGATGGGCTAAGTCTGCCGTTGACAAGGCCCGGCTTCATCAGCGCCAGCGCCCCGCCGCCGACTGCAAGGACCACCGATGCGGCAATGCCTAGTTTGAGAAAAGAGCGGCGTTTCAGTTGCGTGTTTGACATGGCATGAAGCTTTCGCAAGCAAATTGGAGCGGTGGAGCAAAGCCGGTCACTATTGCATAAGTTCGCGCGCCTTCACTAGAGACAAACGCCCAGTGGGGCTAGGGGTTTTCATGGGGTGACCGCTAAAATACATACCCTGCCTGCCATGTGCAGCGCCTTTTGGAAACACCATGCTCTACCCTGAATTGTTCGATGTCATCGTTGTCGGCGGCGGCCATGCCGGTAGCGAGGCGGCGTTGGCAGCGGCTCGCATGGGATGCAAGACGCTGCTGCTGACGCACAACATCGAGACCTTGGGGCAGATGAGCTGCAATCCGTCGATTGGCGGCATTGGCAAGGGCCACCTGGTGCGCGAAGTGGATGCCATGGGCGGGGCGATGGCGTTGGCTACGGACGAGGCAGGCATTCAATTTCGGATTTTGAATTCCAGCAAAGGCCCTGCAGTGCGTGCCACTCGGGCCCAGGCCGATCGTGTGCTGTACCGCGGTGCGGTGCGCAGGATGCTGGAGAACCAGCCCAATTTGTGGCTTTTTCAACAAGCCGTGAACGACTTGCTGGTGGAGGGTGAGCGCGTGGTAGGCGCGGTGACGGAGGTGGGCATCACTTTTCGCACCAGCACCGTGGTACTGACCGCGGGCACTTTTCTGGATGGGAAGATCCATGTGGGTTTGCGCAATTACGCGGCAGGCAGGGCGGGTGATCCGCCGGCAACATCGTTGAGTGCACGGCTTAAGGAGCTCAAGCTGCCCCAAGGCCGACTGAAAACCGGAACGCCGCCGCGCCTCGATGGCCGCACGATTGACTTTGGAAAATGCCTCCAGCAGCCCGGTGATGGTGTCCCCGGAGGGATGTCGCCTGACATGCCGGTGTTCAGTTTTATGGGTTCTGCCAGCATGCATCCGCAGCAAATGCCTTGCTGGATTACCCATACCAATGAACGCACCCACGACATTATTCGTAGCGGTTTCGACCGCAGCCCAATGTTCATGGGCAAGATTGAAGGGGTGGGACCGCGTTATTGCCCGAGCGTCGAAGACAAGGTCAATCGCTTTGCCGACAAGGAAAGCCACCAGATTTTTCTGGAGCCCGAAGGACTGACGACCAACGAGTATTACCCCAATGGAATCAGCACCAGCTTGCCGTTCGACATTCAGTACGATCTGGTACGAAGCATGGCCGGGCTGGAAAACGCGCATATTTTGCGACCCGGCTACGCCATCGAATACGACTACTTCGATCCCAGAGCGCTCAAAAGCAATTTTGAGACACGCCAGATTGGAGGGCTTTTTTTCGCCGGGCAGATCAACGGAACCACAGGTTACGAAGAGGCCGCTGCGCAAGGCATGTTTGCCGGAATTAATGCCGCATTGCAGGTGCGCGCACTCGGCGGGGGCGACGCTGGTGCAAGCGCGGCGGGATCCATCGAGTTTGCGGCGGATGCCTGGTTGCCCGGGCGTGACGAGGCGTACCTCGGCGTGCTGGTGGATGACCTCATTACCAAAGGCGTGACTGAACCCTATCGCATGTTTACCAGTCGCGCCGAGTTTCGACTGCAACTGCGAGAAGACAATGCCGATGCGCGTTTGACCGAAACGGGTCGTAAACTGGGCTTGGTGGATAACGCGCGCTGGGAGGCATTCAGCCGCAAGCGAGACGCTGTTTCACGTGAAACAGAGCGTCTGCGAGGTATTTGGGTCAGCCCACGCAACTTGGCACAGGCCGAGGCGGAGCGTGTTTTGGGCAAGGCAATTGACCACGAGTACAACCTGGCCGATCTGTTGCGCCGCCCGGATGTGAGTTACACCGCGCTGATGGGTTTGAGTGACGGAAAGTATGCCAACCCGACTCTCTTGGAGAGGGATGATTTTGTGACTGCGGTGGTGGAGCAGGTGGAAATTGCCGCCAAATACTCGGGCTATATTGACCGTCAGAGGGACGAAGTCGAGCGCGCCGCCCATTACGAAAATCTGCGCTTGCCGCTCGATCTCGATTACATGCAAGTCAGTGCGCTGAGCATTGAGGCACGCCAGCGTCTGAACAAGTACCGTCCCGAAACGCTTGGCCAGGCGTCCCGTCTGTCCGGGATTACACCGGCCACCATCTCGCTGTTGCTGATCCATTTGAAAAAAGGTAACTTTCGGGGCTTCGCCGATCGCGCGCTGACGCCTGTTGACAGCTTCACCCCGGAGGCGGTTTGACGCATCCCCTGACAGCAGGTTTGCGCCAGGGGTTGGAAGGCTTGTCTTTGCCACTGAGCGATTCACAAGTGGCGCAACTGCTTGCCTACTTGGATCTGATCGCAAAGTGGACCAGGGTGTATAACCTCACCGCAGTGCGCAATCCGGTGGAAATGTTGACGCACCATTTGTTGGACAGTCTGGCGGTTATCAGGCCATTGCAGTCCCGGCTTGAGGGCGGGGCGCTGGCTTCACATGGTGCGACCCGACCCCGCTTGCTGGATGTGGGTTCCGGTGCCGGTTTGCCGGGCGTGGTCATTGCTATTTGCTGTCCCGATATCGAGGTGGATTGCGTCGATACTGTCGGCAAAAAGGCGGCATTCATTCAGCAAGTGGCGGCCACCTTGAGGTTGTCCAACTTGCGCGGTGTTCACAACCGGGTGGAATCTTTAACCGAGCGGTACGACGTGGTCTGCTCCCGCGCATTTGCCTCGCTGCACGATTTCACCCGATGGTCCGCCAATGCACTGGCCGAGCAGGGCGTCTGGATGGGTTTGAAGGGTAAATATCCCGGTGATGAGCTGCAGGCTTTGCCTCCAGATGTTCATGTGTTTCACGTGGAACCATTGCAAGTTCCCGGCTTGGGCGCTGAGCGCTGTATTGTCTGGATGCGCCCGGCTGTGTTTTCTTCCTAACGTAAACTGTAGCCTTCCCACACGTGAAAAGGCAGCGTCCCATGCCTGGCAAATCTGGCGCTGTTGACGTGACGCATATTGAGAACGAGACCCAGATGGCCAAAATATTTTGTATTGCCAACCAAAAAGGTGGTGTCGGCAAGACCACCACAACGGTGAATCTGGCCGCGGGTCTTGCCAAAGTAGGGCAGCGTGTTTTGATGGTGGATCTGGATCCGCAGGGCAATGCCACCATGGGCTCCGGCGTTGACAAGCGCAAGCTTGAGCTCACCGTGTATGACGTGCTGCTGGAGTCGGCATCGATTGCGGATGCGCGCGCCACAAGTGAAAAACTCATTGCGGGAGGTTGCAGTTACGACATTTTGGGCGCTAACCGCGAACTCGCCGGCGCCGAGGTGGAGCTCGTAGAGCTAGACCGCCGCGAAAAGCGATTGAAACAGGCTCTGGCTGTGGTCGGTACGCAATACGATTTCGTGCTGATTGACTGCCCGCCCAGCCTTTCCATGCTGACCTTGAATGGCCTGTGCTGTGCGCATGGGGTGATCGTCCCGATGCAATGTGAATATTTTGCGCTCGAAGGACTGACCGATCTGGTCAACACCATCAAGCAGGTCAAGGCCAACCTCAATGACGACTTGCAAATTATTGGCTTGTTGCGCGTCATGTTTGACCCCCGTATCACCTTGCAGCAGCAAGTCAGCGACCAGCTCAAGACGCACTTTGCAGACAAGGTATTTGACACAGTCATTCCCCGCAATGTGCGGTTGGCGGAAGCCCCGAGTTATGGCGTGCCGGGCGTCGTTTTTGATCCGTCTTCCAAAGGGGCGCAGGCGTTTGTGACGTTCGCGCAGGAAATGGTTGATCGCGTCAGGGCGATGTAGCACAGGCCGCAATGACGCGTTCTTGCAAAATTCTCGAGCTCCCGGGTTGGCAGAACTCTGGTCCGGACCACTGGCAAAGCCGCTGGGAACGGCTGTATGGTGATGTGCGGGTTGAGCAGCACGACTGGACGCGCCCCTTGCGCGGCGACTGGATCACCCGGCTGGAGGATGTGGTGCTGGCACCGACTGAGCCGACGGTGTTGGTGGCGCACAGCCTGGGTTGTCTGCTGGTGGCTGCCTGGGCGGCTATTTCCCGCAATACGCAAAAGGTACAGGGCGCACTGTTGGTGGCACCGGGCGACGCGGAGCGCGATGAGTTCCGGGCCCCATTGCACAGCTGGTCTCCCATCGTTTTGCAGAGGCTGCCATTCAAAAGCTTCTTGCTGGGCAGCCAGAATGACCCATATTGCAGCGCCGTCCGGGCTCGGGAATTTGCAGTGGCGTGGGGCTCGGAGTTCGTGGATTGCGGATCGCAGGGCCACATCAATGCCGAATCCGGTTTGGGTGATTGGCCAAGGGGGCGGGCCTTTGTGCACGCATTGGCGGGTGGCGCGTCCGTGCAGACGCAAACTATTTAGATACAAGGAAAATCAGAAATGGTCACAAAAAAACCCAAGGGTTTGGGCATGGGGCTTGAAGCCCTGCTGGGCCCCAAAGTACAAGATCGCGCACCGGACGCGCTGACCGCCGATTCGGGCTCGCCCACCACCCTGGCGCTGGTTGACATGGTTGCCGGGGTTTACCAACCCCGCACGCACATGGACGAAGGCGCCTTGTACGAGCTGGCCGAAAGCATCAAAGCGCAAGGCATCATGCAGCCGATCCTGGTGAGGCGCCTGAGCGAAGAAGACGCCCGCGCGCAACGCAACAAGCAGGCCGCCGCTTCACCTGCGCCCATTGGCGCGCAGCTGCGTTTGAACCAGCCGGTTTACGAAATCATCGCCGGTGAACGCCGTTTCCGCGCGGCCAAAATAGCGGGACTTGATTCGGTGCCGGTGCTGGTGCGTGACGTACCCAACGAAGCCGCCGCGGC
>CAIOLZ010000406.1 GCA_903859265.1 uncultured beta proteobacterium | reverse complement strand
GAGCAGCTTCATCACGTTGGCCGGGCTGAAAAAGTGCAATCCCACCACGTCCTGCGGCCGTTGCGTAAACCCGGCAATGGCGTTGACATCCAGAGTGGATGTGTTGGAGGCGAGTATGGCGCCGGGCTTCATCACGCGGTCCAACTCTTTAAATACCGCTTGCTTCACGCCAATTTCTTCAAAAACCGCTTCAATCACCAAATCGGATTGACTCAAATCTTCATAGGACAAGGTCGTACTCAGAAGCGCCATGCGTTGTTCATACTTGTCCTGTTTGAGTTTGCCTTTTTTAACCTGCGCCTCGTAGTTTTTGGCAATGGTGGCAAGGCCACGGTCCAGCGCTTCCTGCTTCATTTCCAGCATCTTTACGGGAATGCCTGCGTTGAGAAAGTTCATTGCAATGCCACCGCCCATGGTGCCCGCGCCAATAATGGCAACCGATGCGATGTTGCGCAGGGGTGTGTCAGACGGCACATCCGGTATCTTGGAGGCTGCGCGCTCGGCGAAGAACAAATGCCGCAAAGATCGGCTTTCTGCAGTCCACATCAGGTTGATGAAAATCTCGCGCTCCAGCGCCATGCCATCGACAAACTTGTGTTTGGTTGCAGCCTCCACGGCGTCCACGCATTTGGCGGGAGCGGGAAAGTTTTTGGACATGCCCTTGACCATATTGCGCGCGAACTGAAAGTACGCATCGCCCTGTGGGTGTTTGGCAGGCAAATCCCGCACCCGCGGTAGCGGCCGTACATCAGCGACTGAGCGGGCGAAGTCCACAGCCTCGTCCATCAGACTCGCCGGCGAGGCCGTAATTTTGTCGAACAGTTTTTGCCCTGGCAGCATGGCCAGCATTTCGCTTTTGACCGGCTCGCCAGAGACAATCATGTTGAGCGCAGGCTCCACGCCCAAAGCGCGCGGCAGGCGCTGCGTGCCGCCCGCACCCGGCACCAGGCCGAGCTTGACTTCTGGCAGAGCCACGTTGGTGCCCGGCGCGGCGACGCGGTAATGACAGCCCAGTGCGAGCTCAAGCCCGCCACCCATCATCACACTGTGAATCGCCGCGATCACCGGCTTGGATGCACTTTCCACCAGCGCGATCACGCTGTGCAGATTGGGCTCCTGCATGGACTTGGGAGAGCCGAACTCCTTGATATCCGCACCGCCCGAAAAAGCCGTACCAGCCCCGGTAATGACAATGGCACGAATTGTTGCATCGGCTTGCGCGCGGCCCATTGCATCTGCGAGCGCCTGGCGGGTGGCCAGACCAAGCCCGTTGACAGGCGGGTTGTCCAGCGTGATCACGGCAACGTCACCGTGGGCTTGATAGTGGGCTGTCATGGGCAATCCTTATATGCGGGGAAGAACATTAAAAAGAACGATCGTTCTTTTTTGATTCTAAAAGATTATCTTTCCTTCCAGTTGACGGGTTTTATCGCTGCGCAAGCTGCGCTGCTGGACTGCGTCCTGGCACCGGATGAAGGCAGCTAGTCTGACCTGCACAGCTATCTCCGGCGGGGAATGGCGGCCCTGCAATTCGGGATCGAGCAATGCCGGCGAATGCTTTTGGCGCTGTCAGGCGCGCAGGTTGTGGAAGCGATGTCCATAACCCACCGGTGGGCGACTGTTGCGGCACCAGTCGCTACAGGGCTATTGAAGAATGCAATGCGCGGGAACTACCGCATGGCGGGGCTGACACCGCGTCGCCATGGATCAACGGATTTATCTACGACAGCCAATCCGACACCGATCCCGTTTTTTCTCCGGGTATGAAGCACGTTACAGTGCTACCCAATTCATCCCAAGGCTAAATCCTCATGGCATCCTATTTACTGGTTGGTATTGCATGCATTGTGCTGGTGGTCATGCTGGTGCTGGCGTACCGGGAAACGCGCGCAGATAGCGCAAAAACCGCGCAAGACAAAGCCGACCATTAGTCGGCTTTGTCACGGGTTTTCGGTCTCACGCGTTATTCAAAACGACCGTTACCCATAATGTGCTCGTCGCGCTCACCGGTGTGGGCCACTTTCCCGTCTGCGGAAAAATCAACGTCAAATACTTTGTCTGGCGTGCTGCCCGTGCCGACGACTCCCCAAGTCCACGTTTTGCCGGGTTCGCTGGGGTATTTGATGTTGTGTGCAGGACGCCCCAATGCCGCTCTCACCGCGTCCCTGGACATCCCGACGGTGACCAGCGCCTCTTGCGCCGGAGTGACAACGTAGCCGCTGGCAGCATCGGCCAAACCGGCTGCAAGAATCAGCGTTGCAGCGAGCAGTTTGCGGGACGGACGGTTGGACTAATCGCAATATCTGCTTGCTGAAGGAAGCCCAGCCGATGCAAGTGAGCCCTGCCAGCAATGTGTCAATTCAGGTACAGGTAGGCACGTGGTGCAGGCGCTGCTGTAGCAGGAGAGATGTACCTGGCTGCTGGAGGCGTAGCTAGGGGTGGACTGGACG
>CAIOLZ010000405.1 GCA_903859265.1 uncultured beta proteobacterium | reverse complement strand
GCCTGCGGTGACACCGATATATTCATCACGCCGGGCTTTGCGTTCGCCGTGATCGACCTGCTGATCACCAACTTCCATCTGCCTAAGTCGAGCCTGATGATGTTGGTCAGCGCCTTTGCCGGCTACGACCACATCATGGCGCTGTACCGGGAAGCGATTGCGCGGGAATACCGTTTTTTCAGCTATGGCGACGCGATGTTGCTGGCCCTCAACCCTCGATCCGACGATCCATCCACTGGAAAATAGTTCCCATGCTTGAATTTGAACTGCTGCAATCCGACCCGGCCAGCGCCGACGGCTCCTACCTTGGCAGCCATGCCAGACGCGGGCGCCTGACGCTCAACCACGGCGTGGTGGAAACACCGATCTTCATGCCGGTGGGCACTTACGGCACCGTCAAAGGCGTCATGCCGCGCAGCCTGCACGAGATGGGCGCACAAATCATTCTGGGCAATACCTTCCATTTGTGGATGCGACCGGGGCTCGACGTGGTCAAGCAGTTCGGTGGCCTGCATGCATTCGAAAAATGGGACAAACCCATACTCACCGACTCCGGCGGTTTTCAGGTCTGGAGCCTGGGCGAGATGCGCAAGATTTCCGAGGAAGGCGTGAAATTTGCCTCACCAGTCAATGGCGACAAGCTATTTCTCACACCCGAGATCAGCATGCAGATTCAAACCATTTTGAACAGCGACATCGTCATGCAGTTTGACGAATGCACGCCTTACTTGTCGGTGGAAACCAAAACCAAAGGCCAGATCACGACCGAACGCGAAGCCCGAAGTTCCATGGAGTTGAGCCTGCGCTGGGCCAAGCGCTGCCAGGAGGAGTTCACGCGACTGGCCAATCCCAACGCGCTGTTTGGCATCGTGCAGGGCGGCATGTTTGAGTCCTTGCGCGATGAGTCGCTGGCCGGGCTGGAAGCGCTGGACTTTCCCGGCATCGCCGTGGGAGGGCTCTCCGTGGGCGAACCCAAGGAAGACATGATGCGGGTACTGCAACACGTCGGCCCGCGCCTGCCCAAACACAAGCCGCACTACCTGATGGGGGTCGGCACGCCGGAAGATTTGGTGGCCGGTGTGCAAAACGGCATCGACATGTTCGACTGCGTCATGCCCACGCGCAATGCCCGCAACGGTACGCTGTTTAGCCGCTTTGGCGATTTGAAAATCCGCAATGCGCGCCACAAGGCAGATGAACGCCCGCTGGACACCACATGCACCTGCCACGCCTGCGCTGGAACATCCGGCGTGTCATGGGACCAAGGCGGGCGGGACGGATTCAGCCGCGCCTACCTGCACCATCTGGACCGCTGCGGCGAAATGCTCGGGCCGATGCTGGCTTCCATCCATAACCTGCATTACTACCTGAACCTGATGCAGGAAATCCGTGATGCGCTCGACGCCGGCAGGTTTGGCGCCTTTGTGGCGCAATTCAGGGCAGACCGGGCGCGCGGGATTTAAAAGGTCTCCCAATCATCGTCCCCGCCGGAAGACTTGGCTTGGGCGGCTTTAACGGGTGCGGGCTTGGCCGGCTGGGGCAGGGCTGGTTTGGCAACCGGTTTTGCCGCAGAGCCCGATGACAACGGCTTGGTGCCGCCGGCCCCCAGACGGCGCTCGGGCCCCTTGAAGGGCAGACTCTTGGGCGCGACGGAGCGCACCGCGGCGGTGCTTGGACCACCCGGCGATTGACCCGCCGCACTGCGGGTTGGCGCCTGTTGGTCTTTGTTGTCGAGTTTGAAAACCGACACCGCCTGCACCAGCTCGGTGGCCTGGCTTCGCAGACTGCTGGCCGCTGCCGCCATTTGCTCCACCAGCGCCGCGTTTTGCTGGGTGGCCTGGTCCATCTGCGTCACCGCTTCGCCCACCTGCGCCACACCGGCCGCCTGCTCGCTGCTGGCGGCGCTGATCTCACCCATGATGTCGGTCACCCGCCGGATGGAGGCAACCACCTCGGTCATGGTCTCCCCGGCCTTGTCCACCAGGGCGGTGCCCTGCTCCACCCGCTCAACGCTGGCGTTGATGAGTGACTTGATCTCTTTGGCCGCATCCGCACTGCGCCCGGCCAGGCTGCGCACCTCGCTGGCCACCACCGCAAAACCGCGCCCCTGCTC
>CAIOLZ010000404.1 GCA_903859265.1 uncultured beta proteobacterium | reverse complement strand
GGCCTCAAACCCAAGGACGAAGGCCGCACTGCCACTGCCGACGAAATCATTGCCCGCTTGCGCCCCAAGCTCGCAACGGTTAAAGGGGTGGGCATGTTCATGCAGGCCGGTCAGGACATTAATGTCGGCGGCCGGCTCGCACGCACCCAGTACCAGTACACGCTCACCGATAGCAACCTCGACGAGCTCAACATCTGGGCGCCCAAGCTGATGAGCGAGTTCCGCAAGTTGCCACTCATCAAGGACGTAACCACCGACCAGCAGAACTCCGCACCGGTAGCGACGGTGACGATCGATCGCGAACGCGCAGCAAGTTTCGGCATCAGTCCGGCGATGGTGGACGGAACGATTTATGACGCCATCGGCCAGCGCCAGGTCGCGCAATATTTCACCCAGATCAACAGCTACCACGTGGTGCTTGAAGTCAAGCCCGGGCTGCAGGCGGACCCCAAGCTGCTGGACCAGCTCTACATCACCTCACCGGTTACCGGGCAGCAGATTGCGCTCTCCAGCATCGCCAGCATCGACACCTCCAAGACCGGCTTTCTGGTGATTTCGCACCAGGGCCAGTTCCCCGCGGTGACGCTTTCCTTCAATTTGTCACCCGGTGTGTCGTTGGGTGAGGCGGTGGACGCGATCCGCGACACGCAACTCAAACTGCACATGCCCGAAAGCGTCAACGGCAACTTCCAGGGCACCGCGCAGGCTTTTGGTGAATCGCTGCGCACCCAGCCCTACCTGATCGCTGCGGCGCTGATAGCGGTGTACATCGTGCTGGGCTTTTTGTATGAGAGCTATATCCATCCGCTGACGATTTTGTCCACCTTGCCTTCTGCCGGCGTGGGCGCGCTGCTGATCCTGATGGCAGGCGGCTACGACCTGAGTGTGATTGCCCTGATCGGTATCATTTTGCTGATTGGTATCGTCAAGAAGAACGGCATCATGATGATTGACTTTGCGCTGCACGCGGAGCGTGACAAAGGCATGACTGCCAGAGACGCAATATATGAGGCCTGTATTCTTCGCTTCCGTCCGATCATGATGACAACGCTGTGTGCGTTGCTCAGCGGCCTGCCGCTGATGCTCGGCCACGGGGCGGGCTCCGAGTTGCGGCGTCCGCTGGGCTACGCGATGGTCGGGGGCCTGATACTGTCCCAGATGCTCACGCTGTTTACCACGCCAATTGTCTATATCTATCTGGACAAGGCGCACGACTGGTACGAGAACCGCAAGAAGGCGCGTGCGGCCTTCAAGGCGCGCAAACTTGAGAGTCTCGCTGCGAGCAAATGAAAGTCCTGATTGTTGAGGACGAAAAAAAAACCGCTGAATACCTGCGCCAGGGATTCCTGGAGCAGGGTTACAGCGTAGATATTGCGCTCGATGGCATTGATGGGCTTCATCTGGCGCTGCACCATAGCTACGATGTGATTCTTCTCGACGCCATGCTGCCGGGCATGGACGGCTTTGGCGTGCTGCGCGCACTGCGGGCATCCCGGGACACGCCGGTATTGATGCTCACTGCGCGCGACGGCACTGCGGACCGCATCCGCGGGCTGCGCGACGGTGCCGACGATTACCTTGTCAAACCCTTCTCGTTCAACGAACTCGTCGCCCGGGTCCAGGCGATCACGCGCCGGGGCCGGGTGCAGGAGTCCCTGCTGCTGACGGTGGGTGACTTGCAGCTTGATCTTGTCAGCCGGCGCGTTTCACGGGCCGGTCAGCGCATCGATCTGACGGCCAAGGAGTTTGCATTGATCAGCCTGCTTTGCAGGCGCCAGGGGGAAATATTGTCCAAAACAGTGATTGCAGAACTGGTCTGGGACATGAATTTCGACAGCAACACCAACGTGGTGGAAGTCTCCATCAAACGCCTTCGCGCCAAGGTGGATGTGCCGTTCGGGCGCAATCTGCTGCACACCGTGCGTGGCATGGGCTACGTGCTGGAAGACCGTGGTGATTCGCAGCACTGAGATCAGGCCCTCCATTGCGGCGCGACTGGCGCTGCTGTTTGGTGGCGTTGCCATGCTGGGCTTCGTCCTTATTGCACTCGTGCTCCATCTGGTCATGAAGCACGAGCTTGAGCGGCACCAGTCCGAGCAGATCCAGAGCCGGATGGAAGAAATGCGTTACATGCTGATGCACGCGCGCGCGCCCGGTATTGCGGTCCGTGCCAAGGAAAAGCTCGATGCCATATCACCCAGTGACGGCCGCGCCCGCTACTGGATGTGGAGTGCTGACCCGGATTTTCGCTACGGACCTCAACTCGAACGCATCATCGGCGAGACCAGCGGAAAAAGCGGCGTATTGGCACTGGAAATGGAAGACCGCTCCCTGCGTGCCCTGCGCATAGACCTGCCTCAGACCGAGATGCGGCCCGCGGTTTCGATGGTGGTGGGCGTGGACACACTGCCTTTCACGAAGACGGCCCACAGCTTTGAGCTGGCATTGATGATCATCACCTGCGTGGGCACGATCATGGTGTCTGCCCTGGGTTACTGGGTGGCAAAACTGGGGCTTGCACCGGTCATGCAGCTCTCGCGCGCGGTCCATCGCATCGGGCCCGACAACCGCTCCGAGCGTCTGGCCCTGCCGTATTTGCCGCTGGAACTTGCACAACTCGGCAGGTCTTTCAATGCCGCGCTGGACCGTCTGGAAGAGGCATACCACCAGCTCGAAACCTTCAATGACGATGTCGCACACGAGCTGCGTACCCCCCTGGCCAATCTGATCGGCCAGACCCAGGTTGCGCTCACCAGAGAACGCAACGCCGCAGAGCTGCTGGAGTTGCTGCAGTCCAACCTGGAAGAACTCGACCGCCTGCGCATGATCGTCTCCGACATGCTGTTTCTGGCACGGGCCGATCAGGGCGAGCGTGCCTACCGCCTGGTGAGCGTGTCCATTGCAGACGAGATCGGAAAGACGATCGAATTCATGGAGCCGCTGCTCGAGGAAACCGGGCTGAAGGTCACCATCACCGGCGATGCCACGATCGCGATTGAAACTTCTCTGTTCCGTCGCGCACTGACCAACCTGATTCAAAACGCGATTCAATACGCCAGCCCGTCGAGCACCATCGCCGCGCAGGTCAGCCAACAGGAGGACCAGGTTCAAGTGGCAATATCCAACCAGGGCGAGCCAATTGCCGCAGCCCATCTGAGCCACATATTTGACCGGTTTTACCGGGCGGACAGTTCGCGCACCCAGTATCCGGAACACAGCGGACACGGGCTGGGATTGGCCATTGTGAAGGCCGTTGCCACGATGCACGAGGGTGATGTATTCGCCCGCTCGGAAAACGGGTGGACGACCGTCGGACTTACTCTGGCGAAGCGTCCGGTTCAATAGGGTCTGGGTCAGGGTAAGACAGCAATTCGGCGACCCAAAAACACATCAGTGCCAGCACCAGGGATAGGGTGGCCACGGTCACCGCAAGCCGTGTTCCATGCCACAAACTGGCAAACCAGTAGTTGAACGCAGCCAGATAGACCGCGGCCTTGCCACCCAGACGCTCAAGCGCAAAGTTGAAACTCCGGTCTTGCGTGAAATCGGGTGCGGCGCTGCCGGGTGACGCGTACACAGCAGCAATGTAGATCAGCACTGCCGCCACAAAGCCCAGCCCCAGAATCCAATAGCCCGCCCGGTGTATCCGCCTGTGCAATGACATGCTGTCAGCCTTGCAAAAATCGTTGGTTGAGTAAAGCGGCGCCAGAACCCGCCACCTGCTTTGGGCGCTGATTATCCCGAAGACTAGCGTCCCGCGCTTACTGCGCTCCCACACCGCATTGACCACGGCGCCCGTGGCCCTCCAGAGCGGCCTGATCCATTTGCAGGATCACCTAGGCGGCCGAATAGTCCGGGTCCGGATTCATGGCATCCGAACCATCAAGGTGGTTGGACGTCGGAAAGCGCACATCCACCACCCGCATGCCGGTGATCTTCATGTCAGGCCTGTATGGTGGTTTGGGTTTGCGATCCCAGGCCCTCAATGCCCAGATGCATGGTTTGCCCGGCGCGCAGATAGACCTGCGGCTTTTGGCCCATGCCAACGCCCGGAGGTGTGCCGGTGGAAATGACGTCGCCAGGCTGCAGACTCATAAAGCGGCTGAGGCAGGCGATGAGATAGCGCACGCCATAAACCATCGTGGAAGTGCTGCCATCCTGGTAGCGCTTGCCGTCCACCTCCAGCCACATCCTGAGCGCCTG
>CAIOLZ010000403.1 GCA_903859265.1 uncultured beta proteobacterium | reverse complement strand
CCCACATAGTCCAGCCCCTTGGCAATCGCTTTGGCCGCCTGCACGGCACGCCGGGCCAATTCAGGGTCCACGTTGCCCTCAAACACTTCTGTCACGGCCAGAATGCCGTCACGGTGCAGATTGCGCTGAACCGGAAAATTGACGCATTCGCCCGACGCACTTCGCACCACGATCACGGAGCATTCGAGCGCCAGCGGCAGCATTTTTTCCAGCACGCAAGGAACGTTTTTAAGACTCTCCCACGCGGCGACCAGTGCGGCTCGGTCAGCGACCCGCATCTGACCTTTACCGTCGTAGCCCATGCGTGCGGTTTTCAATATCCCCGGAAGCAAATGGTCGTTAACAGCTGCCAATTGCTCCGCCGTCTCTATGACGGCATAGGGCGCACAAGGCACGCCACACTGCACGAAATAGGCTTTCTCAGCCGAACGGTCCTGCGCAATGGCTACTGCCGAAGCGCCCGGCGCCACCGGTCGGCTTTGTGCCAGCGCGGCCAGCGAAAGCGACGGTACGTTTTCAAATTCTGTGGTGATGGCGGTGGAAAGCTCAGCCAGCCTGGCCAGACCATGCGGGTCGGTGTAGGCGGCCTGGATATGGTGGTGGCTCACGCGACCCGCGGGGCTCAGCGGGTCTGGGTCCAGCACCGCCGTGAAATAACCCATGCGCTGCGCTGCATGCACGAACATGCGTCCGAGCTGCCCGCCGCCCATGACGCCCAGGGTGTTGGCACGTTCGCCGGACACCACCGATCCGCGCTCTTGCAACGGCATCAGTGCGCACTGCCGGTCACCGGCAACGTCATATTGGCGGCGGTTTGCGTCTGGTCCCGGCGGAATGCATCGAGCTCAAGGCGCAAATCCGGATTGGCATTGGCCATCATGGCAATCGCAAACAAGGCCGCGTTGGCCGCACCAGAAGCGCCAATGGCAAAGGTTGCCACGGGAATGCCCTTGGGCATTTGCACAATGCTGTGCAGCGAATCCACCCCGCTCAAATGCTTGCTGGGCACCGGCACGCCCAGCACCGGCACCGTAGTTTTCGCAGCCAGCATGCCGGGCAAATGGGCGGCGCCTCCGGCACCAGCGATGATGCATTGCAAGCCGCGCTCGGCGGCGAGTTCGGCATAAACAAACATTTCGTCGGGCATGCGGTGGGCGGAAACCACTTTCGCCTCGAAGCGAATGCCAAACTGTTGGAGAATCTCGACTGCATGTTGCATGGTGTCCCAGTCAGAACTGGAACCCATGACGACGCCTACCTGGATGTTTTTCATCCGCCAATTTTACGTTTACCCCCGGAACCGCCCACCATGATTAACGTCACTATTGAAAACTTCGAGGCAGAAGTTGTCGCCGCGTCACACCAGATTCCCGTGTTGGTGGATTTTTGGGCTCCCTGGTGCGGCCCGTGCAAGGTCATCGGGCCTTTGCTCGAACGCCTGGAGACCGACTATGGAGGACGTTTCAAGCTGGTCAAAATTGATTCCGACCAGGAGCAGGAACTCAGCCAGGCCTTCGGCATTCGCAGCATCCCGACCTGCGTATTGATGGTGGGCGGCAAACCAGCTGACGGCTTTATGGGCGCGCTGCCCGAAGGCCAGATCAAGGCCTTTCTGGACAAACACGTGCCAGCCGCCGAGGAACTGCAAGCCGAGGAAGACGCTCAGGACGCGCAGGCCCTGCTGGCTGCGGGCGACCCGCAAGCTGCGCTGCACAAACTG
>CAIOLZ010000402.1 GCA_903859265.1 uncultured beta proteobacterium | reverse complement strand
GCAGATTTTTGGTAGCCGATGCGCAGGACATCCGGCGTTTTGCCAAACATCGGGCCCGACAAAACCGATGATGAAGCCGCCAGCGCCAATGCCCGCAGCAGAGCGCGTCGATGTGGCAAAACAGGGTTACGTTTCAAAAGCTCAGACATCGTGGATTGCCGCCAATGGCTTAGCTCAGGTTCACCGGTGCGGCGTGCAGCAGGTTGAGCTTTTTGGGAATCAGCTTGAGGTCAAAAAACGTGTCGGCAATCGCTTGCTGCTCGGCCAGGATGTCGCTGGTGACAACCTTGGTGCCGTAGGCTGCGCGGCCCACGTAGAGCTCGGTGATGCTTTTGTCCAGACCCAGCACGCCGGCGAGTTCGGTCGCAGCCGCGCTTTTGTTGTTGCCAATCCAGCTGTCAATATGGTCGATTTCTTCAATGGCAATCTTGAGCACATCGGTGTTTTTGGTGGCGAAGTCGCGCGACGTAAAGTAATACTGGCGGTTGTTGACAATGCCGCTGGCGTCCACCAGGTGGCGCGCTTCCAGCGTTTTTTGGGCGGCGGCGAGAAACGGGTCCCAAATGATCCAGGCGTCCACTGCGCCTTTCTCGAAGGCGGCGCGGGCGTCTGGTGGCGGCAGAAAAACCGTGGTGACGTCGCTGTATTTCAGGCCATTTTTTTCCAGCAGCTTGACCAGGAAGTACTGCACGTTGGAGCCTTTGTTGAACGCGATGCGTTTGCCCTTGAGGTCGGCCACGGTTTTGATGGGCGAGTCTTTGGGCACGACGACGGCTTCCAGCCGTGGACGCGGGACGGTGGCTGCGGCATAGACCAGCGGTGCGCCGGCCGCCTGTGCAAAGATGGGTGGTGCCTCGCCGACATCACCAAAGTCAATCGCTCCCACGTTGAGCGCTTCGAGCTGCACGGGGCCGGCGTTGAACTCGGTCCAGGTGACGTTGACGCCCAGCGGCGCGAGGCGTTTTTCCAGCGTTCCGCGGGCCTTCAAAATCGAGAGCCAACCCTTCTGGTAACCGATGCGCAACGTGCGGTTGGCGCTCTGTGCTGTGGCCTTGGAGGCCAGCAGCAAACCCGGACCGGCGGCGATGGCGGCCAGTGTGCTTGCCGAAGCGGCGAGAATTTCACGCCGGTTTTTGTCCGGGTTTGCTCTGGGTTTTTGGGAGAGTTTCATCGTGTCAGCTTTCAAAAATGGGTGAAAGAAACAGCTGCGGGGTCGCGTAAAAGGGAACTAGACGCTACAACGCACCTGAGAAAAATGCACCGGTGCGAACCGTCCGGCGTGCGCCAGCCCGGTCTGCAAGGTCTCGGTGATCAGCAGATGGACCGCTTCGTCCAGGCGGGCCGATATATCCGGCGCCAAATGAAAGCTGCCGTCTTCGGTCGGCGTGACCTGTGCGTCCGTGGCATATATGCCCGGCAGAATGTTTTTGGCACCCAGTGACTGCAGCACCGGCCGCAATGAATAATCCAGCGCCAGCATGTGGTTGGGGCTGCCGCCGGTCGCCAGCGGCAACACCGTTTTGCCCTTGAAGCCGTCCTGTGGCAGCAGGTCCAGGAAAACCTTGAGCACGCCGCTGTAGGCGGCCTTGTACACCGGGGTCGCCACAACGATGACATCGGCTCGCGCCACGCGTCCGATGGCCTGACTGATCGAAGGATGGCCAAAGTCGGCCAAAAGCAAGGCCTGTGGCGAGAGGTCACGCACGCGCAACCGGTTCACGAGCGCGCCGCGCGTCTCCAGCCGCTGGCCCGCGGCGTCCAGAAATGCGGCAGTGCGAGAGCGTTCCGAAGGGCTTCCGGCGATCAGGAGGACAGACATGGTGCCTTACTTCTTGGTGTAAATCTGGTCGAAGCTGGCACCGTCAGCGAAATGTGCCTTGTCAGCTTTGTCCCAGCCACCGTAGGCCTCGTCGATCGTGAACAGCTTGATCTTGGCAAACTGTGTGGCGTACTTGGCCTGCGCTTTGGCAGACACCGCCGGGCGGTAAAAGTTTTTGCCCGCAATGTCCTGCCCTTCTTCGCTGTACAGGTACTCCAGATAGGCCTGCGCTACGGCCCGGGTGCCCTTGCGGTCCACGTTTTTGTCCACCACGGCCACGGCAGGTTCGGCCAGGATGCTGATCGATGGCGCAACCACATCAAATTTGGCGCCGAATTCCTTCTCCAGCAAATAGGCCTCGTTTTCCCAGGCAATCAGCACGTCGCCCTGCCCACGCTGTGCAAAAGTGATGGTGGAGCCCCGCGCGCCCGTGTCGAGCACCGGTACGTTCGCGTAGAGCTTGGCCACGAATTCTTTGGCTTTGGCGTCCCCACCGTATTTGCGCTTGGCAAATTCCCAGGCCGCGAGGTAATTCCAGCGTGCGCCCCCTGAAGTTTTCGGGTTCGGGGTGATGACTTTCACGTCCGGACGAATCAGGTCGTCCCAGTCTTTGATGTTTTTCGGGTTGCCCTGGCGGACCGCAAAAATAATGGTCGAGGTGTAGGGCGACGCATTGTTAGGCAGGCGTTTTTGCCAGTCCTTGGCAATCCAGCCGCCGTTTTTGACGATGGCATCGGTGTCGCCCGCCAAAGCCAGCGTGGCGACATCGGCGTCGAGTCCGTCAATGATGGAGCGCGCTTGTTTGCCTGAACCGCCGTGGCTTTGCTGGATGGTGACGTCCTGCCCGGTTTTGGCCTTCCAGTACTTGGCGAAGGCCTGATTGAACTCTACATAGAGTTCGCGGGTTGGGTCATAGGAAACATTGAGCAGGGTCACCGGCTGCTGCGCGATGGCGCCCAGGGCGATGCCAGATAGGCTTGCCGCGAAGGCAAGGATGGTGACGCAACGGCGGGACAACATGATTCACTCCAGAAATTTGCAACGCAAGAGCGCGAAGCAGCGGATTCTGGAAGTAAATCTTTAAAACTGGAAATACTATATTTTCACTTCTAAATAACATAGTTATCTATGTGAAACTGTGTGATTCCTTTTCTGGCTAATGGTTGCCGCGACCTTGATGAACGACGTTGCCAAGCCGAGTTCCGGTTAGTGGCGCAATCGCACGGCAAAGAGGGTGAAGTCGTCTTCCAGCACATGGATTCCCGTAAAGTCGGCGACTTCCCGGCGTACTGCATCCAAAAGATCCGATACGGGTTGTAGCGCCTGCCGGTCCAGGAAGCGAAGACAGCGCTCGTCTGAATATTCGTTGTGATCTGCGTCCTGCGCTTCGGTCACGCCGTCGGTGTAGCAGAAAAGCGTTTCACCGGGGTGCAGCTGCAAGCCAAGCGAGGCATAACGAGCTTGCGGAAATGCGCCCACCAGCGGCCCCTTTGGTACTGGCAATAGGCGCGAACTGGCCGGGCCAACCAGAATGGGAGGGCAATGGCCGCCATTGGAGTAGCGCAACTGCCCCGTGGTGACATCCAATACGCCGCATAGCAGGGTCACAAATAGATTGGTGTCATTGCCAATGCATAGGCGTTCATTGAGCCGGCTCAGTAGCTGGTCCGGTTCCGTGGTGTCCATGGCCAGCACCCGCAGGAGACCAATCGTCCGCGCCATGAACATGGCGGAGG
Source organism: uncultured beta proteobacterium (assembly GCA_903859265.1). Classification (GTDB taxonomy): domain Bacteria; phylum Pseudomonadota; class Gammaproteobacteria; order Burkholderiales; family Burkholderiaceae_C; genus Allorhodoferax. The sequence continues at coordinate 2,079 of CAIOLZ010000402.1, read as the reverse complement.
CGATGCCATGCCCCGACACATCCCCGATGCAAAAAAACAGGAGGTTTTCGCGGATGAAAAAAGTGTCGAAAAGATCGCCGCCCACGCTGGAGGCGGGCTCCATCAGTCCACAGACATCCAGCTCGTCGCGGCCGGGAAACAAGGGGCGTTGCAGCGGCAGCATGCTGGCTTGCAACTGCCGGGCCACGTGGAGCTCCTTCTTCAGATGCGCCAACTCCAGTTGTTGGCGCAGTGCTTCCTGCGCCATCTCATTGGTCTTGCGCACGCGATCGCTCAACATGATGCGAAAATTCGCTGCCACCCCCGGTAGCGTCATCAGGCGGTCCCAAAATATGTTCTGGGGAATTCGCAGCACGCGAGCCGACGTGACGGTCGCCACCAAGGCGGATACCGGTTTGCCATCGATGGCAGACAGTTCGCCGATGCATTCACCCGGCGCAATGGCAACGGATGCCGCCGGGTTGCGCTGGTAATCCAGATGGGCGACCACTGCGCCGCTCAGGGGAATAAAAACACTGTCGTTGGTTTGCCCCGGTATTAAGAGCTTGCATTCCGGTGGCAAATCCAGCACTTCACAATCCTGCAGCGCCAGATTCACAGCAGCAGCAGGGGCGCCCTGAAAAAGGGGAATCCAGGTAATTTCGTTTGTGCGTCGTGCCTTTGCGGTGCGACTTATCGCGTTGCCTTTGGGCTTGCTGATGGCACTGGAGCGGCGGTCGTTCACAGGGCTGCGGCCAAAGCGGGCAGGAGGTTCTGTGTTCAAGGGAAATCGGTTTTCCATCGCACCAGGATATCGAGTTGATTCTTGTTGTTGAACCGATGATATTGCAGATCATCCGAGTGGCTACGCATCATCTGAATGCCCAAACCACCCGGACTCGCGTCCTGCAACGAGCGTGCACGGGGTCTGACTTGGGCCTGTGTAGGGTCAAACGCCATACCTCCATCCTGCAGAGTCAGAACAATCGTATGCTGATCCTGCGACTCTGCGTAGTGCAAGTGCAATTCCAGAGGACACACGTGCACCGATGGTCCACCATGCGTCAGCGCATTGGCGAGCGCCTCATTCAGGCACAAATCAAGCCGGTCCACGACATCAACGGGCGCACCCCAATTGCGCACATGCTCTTGCAGCCACTCCGAGACAGCCCGAATGCGTTCCAGGCTGGGTGGGACGTTCAGAAAGGCTCGTCGCGCCGTGACATTGCTCACGGCTACGGTTCTCAACTCAGTGCGGCCTGATCCGCTTCCTGTGCATTCGCAAACATCGGAAGCAGAGCATCAATGCCAGTTGTCTCCAGTGTCTTGTGGACAGTCGAATTTGCGTCCACCAAAAGCACCATTTTGCCGCCACGCTGTTGCATGGCCTTGGCATTGGTGATCAATTCACGGATTCCAAAGGACGCCAGGAAACTCACGCCGGTCAAGTCCACAACAATACGGCGCGCAGTCGAGGCAGAAAGGCTTGCAAATTTGATTGCGATGGCTTCCGTGCCCGGAATGTCCAGCCTTCCAGTAATGCGTATTCGACGCAACGATGCATCGACATCTTCGAATTCAATCGACATGGGAACCCCCTTTGCTGAAGCAGACCTCAGCACAGTCTAACGCAGCTTTGTGACAGAACCGGTGGCAACTGCTCTGGCCGATCCCCCGCGGCAAGCCATGTTTGTTAATGCCTTGCGTGTCTCAGCCGGGGATCAGCAACGCCCGGAAAAATAGCATCGAAAGGTCGTGGACAGAAGTAGCACACATTCTTGATAAAACGAAATGTGGCCTATCGTGCAGTAATCCATAACATGTCCAAATGGCCAAAATTTGCTTAACGGAACACCGAGCAAACCCGCATGAAACCTGTTGACATGGCGGAAGCTGTGAGATTCGAACTCACGGAGGACTCACATCCTCGCCGGTTTTCAAGACCGGTGCCTTAAACCGCTCGGCCAAGCTTCCTGTGGCGCGTATTCTAGCGGGACTAGGGCAACTGGCCGGGTTGCTGCCTGGAGCCTGTGCGCAGCATCACGCCGCCGGCTTGTCTGCGCTGGTTGCCAAGGCTGACTTTGCGGTTGCCGGCGCCGG
>CAIOLZ010000401.1 GCA_903859265.1 uncultured beta proteobacterium | reverse complement strand
GAGCGTTAGAGGCGCCAAACGAGAAGTTGACCAGCGTATTCAAATGTTGCGGTGCGCACGGTGCGGTGTCGAACACCGGGCCACGGTATTGCGATCGTTCTGCCCTGACATGCGCTTGCGCACAGACCGGCGTACTGCGTCATTGCAGCATCAAGGTTCCTGCAACAAACGGATACAAACCTATGAAAACTGACGTACAACTTCAGCAAGACGTGATGGCTGAACTCGAGTGGGAACCTGCAGTGCACGCGTCCCAGATCGTTGTCGAAGTGAAGAACGGCGCGGTGACCCTGGCCGGCGACGTCGGCAGCTATCTTGAAAAGCTCAATGCCGAGCGCGCAGCGCAGCGTGTTACAGGTGTCAAGGCGCTGGCCGTGGCGTTGAAGGTCAAGCTTCCCGAGTACGGCAGGCGCAAGGATGCCGACATTGCCGAATCCGCCAGGAACATTCTGGGCTGGACGAGTTCCTTGCCGCCCAATGCTGTCAAAGTGGCGGTTCAAGGTGGCTGGATGACCCTGACTGGCGATGTGGAATGGCAATTCCAGCGCCAGGACGCGGCTGACAGTGTGCGCTATCTTCTGGGCGTAACCGGAATCACCAACCAGATCGCTATCAGGCCGTCGCTGTCTGCAACGGTTGTCAAATCGGATATTGAGGCTGCGCTCAGCCGCCGTGCCGTCGCCGATGCGAAGACGATCGCCGTCGAGGTCAAGGGCACTGACGTGACATTGACGGGTACCGTGCACAGCTGGGCCGAACGTGATCTGGCCACCCGCTCTGCCTGGGGTACCGCGGGTGTCGGCAAGGTCATAGACAAATTGACCCTCATTTTCTGAACCGGTGGCACATCATGGGCAATTCACAATCCGAATTTTTTGTGTTCGACAACCACGCTGCTGCCGAACAGGCGATTCGCAAACTCGGGCAGTCAGGCTTTGACCTGAAGAAACTTTCTCTGGTCGGCAAGGGCTACCACAGCGAAGAAAAGCCCGTCGGCTTCTACACATCGGGCGATCGCATCAAGGCCTGGGGCGAGACGGGCGCTTTCTGGGGTGGCGTGTGGGGCTTGCTGCTGGCCCCTGCGGTATTCATCTTCCCCGGCCTAGGTGTGCTCGGCATGGCCGGACCGCTGGTCGCTGCGCTGGTGAGCGCGCTCGAAGGCGCGGTGGTGGTCGGTGGTCTGTCAGCGCTCGGCGCGGCCTTGACGCAGATCGGTGTTCCCGGGGATCAGGTAATCAAGTACGAAGCCGCCCTGAAGGTTGACAAGTACCTGTTAGCCGTACAAGGCAGCGCTGCCGATCAGGCGGACGCACGCAGCGTGCTCGATCAAAGCAGATCATTGGTGGACGCGTAGTGGAAGTTGTGCGGCGGATCATGAATGGCGGGTAACCGGGCGTAAATCAAAACACCCCAATGCCGCCACATAGACGGCCGTTGCGGCTTGCTCCAGGCTCTCGCTATGGAGGGTTTGCGCAGCCGCAACCTCATGAAAGCTGCGGCCCTTCAAGCCGTTGCCCAAACCTGCGGCGACGATATCGCCACGGGCGTCGAGCAGACGGATGTTCAGCGTGGCGCAGGGCCCACGCCCTACCGCCATGCCGTCGACAAGGGTCAGGTCAACGATGCAAATCAGCCCACGATCACCCACCACGGACAGGAAGGTTGAAAGTCCGCGGGGCGTCTGTTTGACTTGGGTTTCACTGGCCAGCCCCATGGCTTTGAACAGTCGCTCCAGCTTTTCCGTGCAGGTACCTATTGCCGGGCCGAGGGCCTGTGTCAGCCTGGTGAATGTGATGTCCCATGCTGGCTCAATGGGGGCTCGGGGGGCGTGGTCGGGCTGGTTCATGGACTGTGCAGTGTCCGGCAGCCAGCGCGCTTGCATTGCTGAAATTGGCGGGTCATTGCCCGGCATTAGTGCCCCTACACTGTCAAACGCACATCGGGTTGCATTGCGGCCCGATGTGCTTGCCGGATCAGGAGCGGGCGCTGGCTTGCCTGGCAAGCAGCTCGCGCCAGGACGTCGCATGCAACACCACGCCGTACAGGTTTGCAGCGGCTTCGATGCGCTGCCAGGCCTCGTCGCGTTCTGCGTCGCTCACGCCCGTTACCTGATCGAATCGCGCCACCGCATTGCGAACATGGCTGGCGTTTTCCAGCGGTTCCTTGCGTTGTAGCGGAAAGGCAAATTGGCGTGCGGGTATCGCGTTACGTTCGCGGGCGTCAAGTTTGGACATGGAAAATTATGTTCCAGGCATGAAGTTCATTCAGCGAGCACCGCCGGGGCCAAGCAGCATGGGGCTCGTCGCAGACAGGCGTACAGTTTCAACTCGGCACCTTGCCAAGGTGTGCGTTGCGCACTTCACCGGTGTCGGGACTAATGCTTTGGTAACTCATGGAGATGTTGTCATTCAGGTCGCAATCAGCACTTTGAGTGCATGGGTTTGCGTCGCACGGGCAAAGGCGTCGTAGGCTTCCATGATCTGGTCGAGCTTGAAGTGGTGGGTAATCAGCGGCCGCGGATCAAGCTTGTGGGAGCACAGCGTCCTGAGCAGCATGGGCGTGCTGGAGGTGTCCACCAGTCGGGTCGTGATGCTGATATTTCGGTCCCATAGTTTTTCAAGGTGCAGGTCCACCTTGACGCCGTGCACACCGATGTTGGCCAGCGTGCCGCCGGCCGCAACGATTTGCTGGCACAACTCGAAGGTCGCGGGTACGCCCACGGCTTCAATGGCGGTATCGACGCCGAGCCCCGCGGTCAGCTTCATGACCGCATCCGCGGCCTTGCCATCGCCGCTGTTGACGATGGCGGTGGCGCCAAACTTCGTGGCGACGGCCAGGCGGGCGTCATTGAGATCGATCAT
>CAIOLZ010000400.1 GCA_903859265.1 uncultured beta proteobacterium | reverse complement strand
TTGGTCACCCGTCAGTTCCACGGTGTAGCTCTTCTCGGTGACATCGATGATGCGGCCCCGGAAGATGTCGGCCATGCGCTTCATCTCTTCGCGCTCCTTACCCACCGCACGCACCTTCACCATCATCAGCTCGCGCTCGGTATAGGCGCCTTCGGTGAGGTCCACCACTTTGACCACCTCGATCAAACGGTTAAGGTGTTTGGTGATCTGTTCGATCACGTCGTCTGAACCCGTGGTCTGAATCGTCATCCGCGACAGACTGGCATCTTCTGTGGGCGCCACTGTGAGGGACTCAATGTTGTATCCGCGGGCCGAGAACAAGCCAACCACGCGGGACAATGCGCCGGGTTCGTTTTCCAGCAAAACTGCAATGATATGTTTCATAGCGAAAGACGCCTCATTTCGCCGCCCTCCCCGCGCTGCGGTAACAGCCTGGCTTGGCAAGCAATAGATTGGTCTGAAAAGTTAAAAAGAGGTTAAAGATCTTCCGCGCCAAGCAGCATTTCTGTAATGCCCTTGCCGGCTTGCACCATCGGAAACACGTTCTCGGTCGGGTCGGTCCTGAAGTCCATAAACACCGTTCGGTCCTTGAGTTTGCGGGCTTCGCGCAAGGCTGGTTCCACATCCTCCGGACGTTCAATCAGCATGCCGACGTGACCATAGGCTTGGGCCAATTTCACGAAATCAGGCAAGGCATCCATATAACTGTGGCTGTAACGCCCTTCGTATTCAACTTCTTGCCACTGGCGCACCATGCCCAAATAGCGGTTGTTCAGCGCCACGATCTTGATCGGTGTGTTGTATTGCAAACAGGTGGACAGCTCCTGGATACACATCTGCACTGAGCCCTCACCGGTCACGCAAAAAACTTCGCTCTCAGGCTTGGCCAGCTTGATGCCCATGGCATAGGGAATCCCCACGCCCATGGTGCCCAGCCCGCCGGAATTGATCCAGCGCCGCGGCTCATCAAAGCGGTAGTACTGGGCTGCCCACATCTGGTGCTGTCCGACGTCGGACGTGATGTAGGTCTCGACGTCCTTGGTCATATTCCAGAGCGTCTCCACCACATACTGCGGCTTGATCACGTCTTTGTTGGAGTTGTCGTATTTCAGGCAATCGCGCTTGCGCCAGCCCTCGATCGTGTCCCACCAGGCACCCAAGGCCCCGGCATCCGGCTTGGTGCTGCTTTCACGGATCATGGCGATCATTTCACTAAGCACGTCCTTCACATCACCAACGATCGGGATATCCACCTTGACACGCTTGGAAATGCTTGACGGGTCAATATCAATGTGGATGATCTTGCGCTCGTTCTGGGCAAAGTGCTTGGGATTGCCGATCACGCGGTCATCAAAACGGGCTCCGACCGCCAGCAGCACGTCGCAATTTTGCATCGCATTGTTGGCTTCAACCGTGCCGTGCATGCCCAGCATGCCCAGGAACTTGCGGTCACTGGCAGGATAAGCCCCAAGACCCATGAGCGTGTTGGTGCAGGGGTAGCCCAGCATGTCCACCAGGGTTCGCAGTTCGGCAGACGCGTTGCTCAGCAGAACGCCGCCGCCGGTGTAGATGTAAGGGCGCTTAGCTGCCAGCAAGAGCTGAAGCGCCTTGCGGATTTGCCCGCCATGGCCCTTGCGAACCGGGTTATAGGAGCGCATTTCCACCGTTGCAGGATAGCCCGCATACGGCACTTTTTTGAACGATACGTCCTTGGGGATATCCACGACCACCGGACCCGGGCGACCACTTCGCGCAATGTGAAACGCCTTTTTCAGCGTTTCTGCCAAATCCTTGGCATCCTTGATCAGAAAGTTATGTTTGACGATGGGCCGCGTAATGCCCACCGTATCGCACTCCTGGAATGCGTCCAGGCCAATGGCATGCGTGGGCACTTGCCCGGTAATGATGACCATCGGAATGCTGTCCATGTAGGCGGTCGCGATTCCGGTAACTGCATTGGTCACGCCCGGTCCGGATGTGACCAGCGCCACGCCGACATCACCAGTGGCACGGGCATACCCGTCGGCGGCGTGCACCGCCGCCTGTTCGTGGCGCACCAGCACGTGCTGGATGGTGTCCTGCTTGTAAAAGGCGTCGTAAATGTGGAGCACTGCCCCACCGGGATAGCCCCAGACGTACTTGACGTTTTCTGCCTGCAGCGCTTTGACCAGAATTTCGGCCCCGCGCAACTCTGGCAGGGCAGACGCGCCGCGCTGTGAATTGGCTAGCGCTGCCGATGCAATTTCTGCTTTTGTAATTTCCATGATGAACCTTTGTGAATTTCTCTAACGAAAGACCTTGGGTGCTCCTTCGCAAACGCTTGTGGCATCGCGGCGGAACTTAGAGGCACAAGCCATGGACGCACTGAATATTGCGCCGGACTTGACCCCGTTTGCTTTTTGATTCGCAACGCGCATTATGGCATTTCCGTCCGTTAGCCAAAATCAGACTCGCCGAGCGAGTCGGTACGGATGCGATAATTGGCGTTTTTGCACGGATAGGCGCGTTTGGCTTCTGAAATTGAACTTTCCGACTTCTTGAAAAGCGTTGAAAAGCGGGCGTTCAAGCGCTCCCTTTACCACGTTCGAAATCAGGAATCAGCGCTCGATATCGTGCAGGACAGCATGATGAAACTGGCGGAACATTACGGCCACAAACCGGCTGAAGAGTTGCCCATGCTGTTTCAACGCATTCTTTCCAATTGCACGCTGGATTGGTTTCGCCGCCAAAAAGTGCAAAATGCACTTTTTTCAAACCTCAGTGACTTTGAAGGCGGAAACGATACCGAGGATTTCAACCTGCTCGACACGCTGAACGCCACCATGCACGGCGAGCAAAACGAAAGCGCCGAGAGCCTGACCGAGCGGGCACAAACTTTGCGTGACATTGAAACTGAAATTCAGGAACTGCCTGCGCGTCAACGGGAAGCGTTCCTGATGCGTTATTGGGAGGATATGGATGTCGCCGAAACGGCTGCGGCTATGGGGTGTTCACAGGGCAGTGTTAAAACGCACTGCTCTAGAGCGGTGCATGCATTAGCCGAGGCATTACGAGCAAAGGGAATCAGACTATGAATACAAGTTCCGTTATTTCAAACACTGACGTGGATGCGTTTTCCAGAGCCGTAGTGGCACGTCTCTCGCAGTCGTCTGACGCCCTGCCCCACGAAATCACAGAGAGATTGCGTGCAGCACGCATGCAGGCACTTTCCAGGAGAAAGCAAAAAGTGGTGCAATTTGCACCGGTTTGGTCCCTTCAGGGCAGTGGCGCTGCGCTTCAAAGCGGCGAAGATGACGGCGGTTTCTGGCGAAAAGTTGCGGTCTTTTTGCCGCTGATCGCGCTGTTGGCAGGCTTGGTTTCGATCGGTTGGATTCAGGATGAAGTGAGGGCCAATGAGTTGGCCCAGGTTGATTCCGAACTTCTCACGGATGAATTACCCCCTGCGGCCTATATTGATCCTGGTTTTGTGCAATTTTTGCGAAAACATCAGGCGAATTGAAACGGGTGCGGATGATTTTTAACACTGCGCCAGCCCGGACAAAAGATTGCTATCGGAAAGCCTATGGACCCTTGGCGGTGGCACTTTTGATCGGGTGTTCGCTGTCGGTTCTTCTGTGTGGAACGGCTGGTGCACAAAGCCCCGCCCCCAAAGCAGTGGCAGCAAGCGCGCCTGCACACAGCGACGCATGGGCGTCGCTCGATGCTGCACACCAGAAGGCCCTGGCGCCCCTCGCCGGATCCTGGGGATCAATGGGTGAAGGCCAGCGGCGCAAATGGATCGCAATTGCCAAAAACTACCCCACACTTTCAGAAGCAGACCAGAAAAAACTGCACAGCCGCATGGTGGATTGGGCCAATTTATCGCCCGCCGACCGCCAATTGGCGCGTTTGAACTATGCCCAGACCAAATCGGTGCCCAAAGAGGACCGCGCAGCGAACTGGGAAGCCTACAAAGCGCTGAGCGATGCGGAAAAGCAAAAACTTGCAGCGGCTGCAACCGCCAAGCCGGTCGGCGCGGCAGTGGCTCCCAAGCCCGCCTCATCCGGCAAACTGGCCAAAGTTCCGGTCACGCGCCACACCCCGGAGCAGCAACGCAATGCAGTGTTGAAACCGGCTGCGACGCTCCCAGAACATGCAGAGCCAGCCGTGATCGCACCGACCGTCACCGGTCAGGATGCGCCTCTGTCCGAAAAGCCTTGAGTTACTTGGTGCCCAAAGCGTCAGGTCTATGCATCCAGTCGATATACAAACCCCGGAAATCTGGCGTCGTATGGCCTGTTGGCTTTACGAAGGAATACTGCTTTTCGGCGTGGTCTTCCTGGCCGGCTACCTGTTTGGTACCCTGAGCCAGACGCGCAACGCGATGGACAATCGCAACGCTTTGCAAGCCTTCCTGTTTGTGGTCTTCGGAATTTACTTTGTGTGGTTTTGGTCCAAAGGCCAGACCCTGGCAATGAAGACCTGGAATATTCGGCTGGTGGATGCCCATGGATTGCCCGTGAGTCAGCTCAGGGCACTTGGCCGCTATGCGGCAAGTTGGGTGTGGTTTTTGCCGCCTTTGGTCGCGGTATCACCATTCAAACTGTCGGGCGGCGAAATCACCGTTCTTGTCCTGGGATGGGTGGCCGTATGGGCCACGCTCAGCAGGTTTCAGCGCAACAAACAGTTTTGGCACGATATATGGGCCGGCACACGCTTGGTGACCGAACCCCGCAACGTCTGAACTTCCGGTGGGAAAACTAGATTGCAGACTCGTCGTGTTCGCCGGTGCGGATGCGAATGACGCGCTCCACGCTGGTCACAAAAATCTTGCCATCGCCAATCTTGCCTGTGTAAGCCGCCTTCACAATGGCGTCAACACAGTTATCGACGTCGCTCGACTTCACGACAACTTCGACTTTCACCTTGGGCAAAAAGTCAACCACATATTCGGCGCCGCGGTACAGCTCGGTATGTCCCTTTTGCCGGCCAAAGCCTTTGACTTCGGTC
>CAIOLZ010000399.1 GCA_903859265.1 uncultured beta proteobacterium | reverse complement strand
GAAGCCGCCGAAGGCGCAAAAGCCCCTGCCAAAAGCAAGAAAATGCTGGTGATTATTGGTGGAGCCGTGCTGGTTCTGGCCTTGGTGGGGGGAGGCGCATTCTTCTACATTAGCAAGCAGCGGGCTGCTGCGGAAGACAGCGGCGAAGATGCCCCCAAAGCGGCCTCGGCTGAGAAAAAAGCCGCGCCTGCTTACATGCCCATGGACAACATGGTGGTCAATCTGGCAGATCCCGGTGGCGAGCGCGTGGCGCAGATAGGCATCACACTGGTTTTGAGCGATGCCCATGCCGCCGAGGAAGTCAAATCCTTTTTGCCCACCATTCGCAGCGGTGTCCTGCTTTTGATTTCACAGCGTACGGCTGAAGAACTGCTCAAGGTGGAAGGCAAGGAAAAGCTTGCCAAAGAAATATTGCGCGAAGCCAGCATCCCATTTGGCGGGGGTGGTGAGGATGATGCAGAAGATGCGCCTGCTTCCAAGAAAAAGAAGAAAAAAGCAGCCGTTGAATACCCCGTTACAGGCGTTTTGTTTTCCAGTTTCATTGTTCAATAGGCATTTTCAGATCTGAAAAATGAGTGAATCATTTCTATCCCAGGAAGAAGTTGATGCGCTTCTCGAAGGTGTCACTGGTGAAAGCCAGAAGGCTACCGAGGAGGTGGCCGAGCACGGCGAGGTGCGGCCGTACAACATCTCCAGCCAGGAGCGGATCGTCCGTGGGCGCATGCCCACCATGGAAATCGTCAACGAGCGCTTCGCCCGCAACCTGCGATTAGGTCTTTTCAACTTTATCCGGCGCAGCCCTGAGGTATCCGTGGGCCCCGTATCGGTGCAGCGCTACAGCGCATTTTTGCGGGAACTTGCGGTGCCTACCAATTTCAATATCGTTGCAATCCGCCCGTTGCGCGGCAACGGCATGGTGGTGTGCGAGCCTTCGCTGGTTTTTGGCGTGATTGACACCCTTTACGGTGGTATTGGCAAGTTCCAGACCCGCATCGAGGGGCGCGACTTCTCTGCTACGGAACAACGCGTGATCAACCGCCTGGTGGATGTGGTCACCGAAGAATACAAGAAGGCCTGGAAAGGCATTTATCCGCTGGAACTGGAGTACCAGCGGTCCGAGATGCAACCCCAGTTTGCCACCATTGCCACGCCCAGCGAGATTGTGATTTCCACCTCCTTCCAGCTGGAAATCGGTGATATTTCCGGGGCAATTCATTTCTGTTTTCCCTATTCAACGCTGGAGCCTATCCGCGACGTGCTTTACTCCAGCACACAGGGTGATTCGATGGAAGTCGATCGCCGCTGGGTCAACGTTCTGACCCGTGAAATTCAGGCTGCTGAAGTGACCATCGTGGCGGAACTGGCCAAGGCCAATACGACGGTTGAACAGTTGATGTCCCTGAAGAAAGGGGACTTTATCGAGTTGGAGCGCGAGCCGCGAATTCAGGCGAAGATCGACGGTGTACCTATTTTCGAGTGCAACTACGGCACCCACAACGCCAAGTACGCCATTCGCATTGAAAAGGCCTTGCGCGGTAACGACCTTAACTGGTTAGGAGAAAAAAATGGCATCTGAAGACAAGCCGGACGAAGCCGCTGCCGACGACGGCATGGCCGATTGGGCCGAGGCCCTGCTGGAACAAAAGGCGTCGGATCCCGCTGCAGGGCAGGGTGGCGGGGGCGTGTTGACGGGAGATGCTCCCAAGCCGTTCACCAACAGCGATGGCACAACCAGCGACATCAATATGGTTCTGGACATCCCGGTGCAGCTGTCGGTGGAACTGGGTCGCACCAAAGTACCCATCAAGCACATTCTGCAACTCGGCCAGGGTTCGGTGGTTGAGCTCGACGCTCTGGCAGGCGAACCCATGGATGTGCTGGTCAACGGCTATTTGATCGCGCAGGGCGAGGTGGTGGTGGTCAATGACAAGTTCGGCATTCGCCTGACCGACGTTGTGACACCATCGGAGCGTTTGCGCCGCGTCAGCCGGAATTAAACTGAGCGCATGACGCAGTCCTTCATCCTTGTTATCGTTTTTTTGGGTCTATTGGCCTGCATGCCGATGGCCATCAACCGGTTGAAAAAGCGCTATGGCCTGACGCTGCTGGGGCCAACCCATGAGTCCAGGGTTGTTTCGGTTTTGCCGGTGGGCCCCCATCAAAAGGTGGTTACGGTAGAGGTCGGGCCTGAGCACGCCAAAGTCTGGCTGGTGCTGGGCGTTACTGCGCAATCCATCCATTGCCTGCACACCCTGCCTGCCGGGGCGGCGACTGCAAATGGGCCGACCCCGCCATGAAAAAGTTCGCTCTGGCGATCGCGCTTGCCACGATTCACGCCTTCGCCCACGCCCAAAACCAAGGCCAGTTGCCGCTGCTGATCGGCTCTACAGGTGGGGGTACCAGTTATTCGGTGCCCATCCAGACACTGCTTTTTTTTACCGCACTGTCTTTCCTGCCTGCGGTCCTGTTGATGATGACGGGCTTTACCCGCATCGTGATCGTGCTGTCTCTTCTGCGTCAGGCGATTGGAACGCAGTCCACTCCGCCCAATCAGGTGATCATCGGACTTTCACTGTTCCTCACATTTTTTGTGATGGGACCGACGCTGGACAAGGTGTACCAGGAAGCCTACCTGCCCTACACCACCAACGCCATTTCGTTCGACCAGGCGCTCGCCAAGGGTGAGGCGCCGTTGCGCAGTTTCATGTCGAAACAGACGCGCCAGTCCGACTTTGCGCTGTTTGCGAAGTTGGCCAAATTACCCCCTGACACCAGTGTTGATTCGGCGCCGATTCGCATTCTGGTGCCCGCATTTGTGATCAGCGAACTCAAATCCGCGTTTCAAATCGGATTCATGATATTCATTCCCTTTCTGGTGATTGATATCGTGGTGGCCAGCGTGTTGATGTCGCTTGGCATGATGATGCTTTCGCCGGTGCTGGTTTCTTTGCCGTTCAAGCTGATGCTCTTTGTGCTGGCAGACGGCTGGAATTTGTTGGTGGGTTCACTGGCAGCGAGCTTTGTAACCTGACCCAATGCGGATCCTGGAGCCACAAAAATGAATTCTCAGATGGTTTTGACCATGGGCCAAGAGGCGCTTTTAATGCTGCTGATGATTTCCGCCCCGGTGCTGGGCACTGCACTGCTGGTTGGCCTGCTGGTCAGTCTTTTTCAGGCAGTGACGCAAATTCACGAGGCGACGCTGGCCTTTGTTCCAAAACTGGTAGCGGTTGTGGCGGTGTTTGCGATTGCCGGCCCGTGGATGCTGACCATGTTGGTCGAGTACATCCGGCGCACCATTGAAGCCATACCGGGTTCGGTGGCCTGAGGCCGTTTGGCGCCTGCATGATTTCGATTTCCGAAGCCCAGCTGATGGCGTGGGTCTCGCCAATTTTCTGGCCCTTCATTCGGATTCTGGCGGTATTCACTGCTGCACCGGTGTTTTCCTCGCGGGCCTTTCCGGTTCGGGCCCGGATACTGCTGGCTTTTCTGGTGGCACTGGCCTCGCAGGCGACGCTCCCGCAGGCCAGTGTGATTGGCTTTAACGACCCGCGCGCCTTTGGCGTCCTGATGCAGCAAATCGGCGTTGGTTTGAGCATCGGTTTTGTCGTCCAGCTCGTGTTTTCGGCGATGGAACTGGCGGGCGAGGTGGTCGGTTTCCAGATGGGCCTGAATTTCGCATCGTTTTTTGACCTCACGATGAACACCCAGTCCAGTGCGGTGTCACAGTTTTTCGGCCAGCTGAGTTCCCTGCTGTTCGTCGTATTGAACGGCCACCTGATGGTCCTGATGGCAGTCAACCGCAGCTTCAAGTCGTTTCCGATTGAGGAAAATTTCTTGGACGCACTGGTCAAGATGAATATTTACAAACTTGGCACCGACCTGTTCGCCAGCGCCCTGTGGATTGCCTTACCCATGATTGGCGTCCTGATGTTCACCAACTTTGCGCTGGGCATTATTTCAAGGGTGGCACCCCAGATGAACATTTTTTCGATCGGCTTTCCGATCACGCTGATGGTCGGGCTGGTCGGCATTGCTTTCACATTGCCGATGCTCGATCAGCCCTTCATCGCTTTGATGACCCATGTGATCGATATTTTTGGTGGCGCGTGAAGGCCGGTTTGGAACAACGGTTCTGACGGTTCACACCAGCTCGTTGCGAATCGCGTACACGGTAAGTTCTGAGTTGTTGCTGAGTTTGAGCTTTTCCAGCAGCCGCGCTCTGTAAACGCTGACCGTTTTGGGGCTGAGCATCAGGTCTTCGGCGATTTCCGAGAGTTTTTTGCCAGATGCAATTTTCAGCAAGGTCTGCAGTTCCCGTTCCGAGAGCGCGGCATGCAGGGTTTCGGACTTCGGTTCGGACAGGTTGTTCACCAGCATTTCAGACACTGCTGCCGACACATATTTGCGCCCCTGGGCGATGGTGCGTACCGCCTTTATCAGCTCGTTGGGGTCTCCGGCCTTGTTCAGATAACCGTACGCGCCCGCCCTCAGGCAGCGAATCGCGTATTGGTCTTCGGCAAACATGGAAACAACGAGAACGCGTGTCGCTGACCCACTCTCTTTCAGGCTGGCCAGCACCTCAAGGCCGCCGCGCCCCGGCAGGTTCAGATCCAGGATCAGCACAT
>CAIOLZ010000398.1 GCA_903859265.1 uncultured beta proteobacterium | reverse complement strand
GCTTCGCTTGCGGGAAATATCAATCCAGCAAGCGACGCATCGCCATCGACCTGGTGACAACTCGACGCCGCCCTCCGGAGGCCGTTTTTCCTGACACTTACCAGAGCAAAACCGAAAATGCGAGGAGCCCCGGACCGGGCTCACTTCGCTGGAAGTCGTGGTATCGCTTTGCATGAAATCCTTGTAAGTTTGTCTGCTCTGAATGATTCACCATGTGCAAGAAGGAATTGTGACAGTTTGCGTGACAGCTTTGCAAAGGAATACCGATGGAATGGTTTGACAACTTCGTCGAACGCAATATGGAAGTCCCTGATGCCAGCCAGGCGGGACGCCTCGCCGACGACCAGCGTGAGGCCCCAAGCATCCGGGTGCGCGTATCCAAAGGCTCGCCCGGCAACCGCCCGGTACTGCTTTTGCTGCACGGTTTTCCGCAATGCCACGTCATGTGGCACCGCGTGGCGCAGGCAATGCAGCACCAGTTTTTTCTCGTCATGCCGGACTTGCGCGGCTATGGTGACTCCTTCAAGCCGGCGGGCTTGCAGGACCATTCCAACTACAGCAAACGTACGATGGCCAGCGATCTGGTGCACGTGATGGACGCTCTGGGCATTGCACGCTTTGGCGTCTGCGGCCACGACCGGGGTGGCCGTGTGGCACACCGCATGGCGCTGGACTTTGCCGATCGCGTCCAGCGCCTTTGCGTCATCGACATTGCACCCACGCTGGACATGTATGCGGCCACGGACTTCGATTTCGCACGCGCCTACTACCACTGGTTCCATTTGATCCAGCCGCAACCCCTGCCCGAAACCATGATCGGCGGCAACCCGCTGGCATACCTGCACCACAAGCTCGGCGGATGGGGCGCGTCCGGAACGTCCTATATCGAGCAGGCCGCGATGGCGCAATACGAGCGCTGTTTCTGTCAACCCGAGACCATCCATGCAATGTGCGAGGACTACCGTGCCAGCGCTGGCATTGACCTGGAACACGACCGTGCCAGTCGGGCACGGGGCGAAAAAATTGCATGCGAGACGCTGGTGCTGTGGGGACAGCGTGGCGTGGTTGCGCGCCTGTTCGATCCGCTGGCTTTGTGGCAGGCCCAGTGTGCTGTCCCGGTCCGCGGCCACAGCCTTGCAGCGGGCCATTTCATCCCTGAAGAGCTGCCGCTTGAAACCGCCGGACACTTGGGCGCCTTCTTCCTTGGGCAGACGGTATCTTGACAAATCCCTCCGACACAAAGTTTCCACCCGGCGGCATCGCGGTGGTGATCGGCGCCACCGGAGGTATTGGCGCTGCGCTGTTTGCAGCATTGCAGCGCAATGCGGGATTTCAGGCCACCACCGGCTTTTCCCGCAACAGCGATCCGAGGCTGGACTTGACGGACGAGTCCAGCATTGCGCGTTGCGCGGCACAGATTCAAGCGCAACCCCGGCCCTTGAGGCTGGTCATCGACGCTACCGGCACCCTGCACGACCACAACCAGCAGCCTGAGAAAAGCTGGCTGCAAATCGATGCCGGCGCCATGGCGCAGTCTTTTGCCATTAACGCGATCGGCCCGGCACTTTTGATGAAGCATTTTTTGCCGCTTCTGGC
>CAIOLZ010000397.1 GCA_903859265.1 uncultured beta proteobacterium | reverse complement strand
GTGAACCTGCTCGACAATGCGATCAAATACACGCCCGCCGGCGGCGCGATCACGCTGGCGGTGCGGGAGCAGCAGCACGAGGCGGTTTGCGAAGTGTCGGACAATGGCATCGGCATTCCCACCGATGCGCTGCCCCGGGTGTTTGAGCGGTTTTTTCGCGTGGACGAGACCCGCAATCGGGAGTCCGGCGGGGCGGGCATTGGCCTGGCCATTGTGAAGGCGATTTGCACGGCGCACAATGGACGGGTGGAGGTGGAGAGTATCGAGGGTCGGGGGAGTTGTTTTCGGGTGTGGCTGCCGCTGGCGGGGTGAAAAAAGGGGGGGGGTGGAGGTAGCCAAAGACCGTGTTTGGTCTGCGAGGGGCACGCTGGCTTTGATTCAGCATTGGCAAAAGAAAAATGCGGCCAAGCAAAGCGCCTCACTGTTGACAAATATGACAGCCTGAAATACCAATTGACGAAAGCGTTCGTTGAATGAGAACAACAAGTTCCTGAGATGGCATGTGAAAGCTATATTGATTTTTATCACTGTGTTTGGAGTAATGTTCGCTTTGCGTGCGGGCACAGCCTTGCCTTCGGCCATGGTCGAGACGTTCGAATCACCAACTTACAAAATTACTATTGTGGCTCGCTGGACGGAGGGCGATCTCGGGTGCGATGATGTAAAGTATGTCGGTGTGAACAAAAGAACAAAAAAATCCATTGTACTAATCGGCAGGACGTTTTACAGCATGGGGGCGGATGGTGTTACCCCGAGTCATTTTTTGGGCTATCTTTTCAAGAATGGCAGAACGATTTATGCCGTTTATGACGATGGCGAGCTTTACGTCAGGCGCGGCGCGAAAGTTTTAGTTGAGGAGCGGGGAGTTTGGAAGCAATAGCGTGCAATTGCGATGCGATTCCTGATTATATTCGCGCTTTCGATTCTCTGCCCATTGCTCGCATCGGCAGACGTGCACTGGCACAAATTTGGCATTGGCACTATTAGTGACAAAGTGACTATTTCTCTTGGCCATGTGACTTTGACGGTGGAGCCACAAAAGGTTCAGACTTCTGGGTTTCCTGATGACCTTACCCTTACCGTGCACACCCCGGGCGCGAAGGCGAGGCAGTATGACTTTACGTCTACTTATGGTTACGGTGAGGTTGCCATCCACGGCGACGTATTGCTTCTCAAGTATGGAGTTGGAAGAGGCACTTCCTCACGAGAAGACCATGTTAAGGCTTTGCGGCTAGATTATTATTTTCATGAATTGGCGGATGTGTCGAGCTCGTGTTATGTCCTGACCAATCATCATAACGCAGCACCAGATTTATTTGTGTACAAGATGAAGATTGTGACCGCAGGCGGCTACACAACGCTTTCTTTTTGGCTTCCGAAGCCGCAGAAGGGTATTCCATCGGAGAAAACTGTGAAGTGGAAAAATGATGCCTAATAAGATGACAGAATACAAAGCCCTCCCTCCTTGATACAGTCTCAAACGGTTGGCGCGGTTTTCGTTATCAATAATTTTTTGCAATCCTCTAGCGAAGAAATTATCATCAACTCCCGTTTGACATAGGCACGATGCACGGCCTTGGTATTGTGTCCCAGCGCCGCTTGGGCGAAGCTTTCCGGGCAGCCTGCCACCTTGGCACGTTTGGCCCACGCATAGCGGTAGCGGTGGAGCGGGACGCTTGGAACGCAAAGCTGGCGATAGCGCTGGCCAAACTCCTTCGCGCGGTCCCCTACCCTCACGCAGGACAGGTACGGGAACAACACACCCTCGGCGGGCAGGTGATCCAGAAACTCGTCACGGGCGTGCTGCCCAAGGGAAAAAATCGGGAACATGGGC
>CAIOLZ010000396.1 GCA_903859265.1 uncultured beta proteobacterium | reverse complement strand
GGTTCGACTTCGTCGCCCATCAGCATGGTAAATACGCGATCGGCTTCAATGGCGTCGTCGATCTGTACTTTCAGCAGGCGGCGCACAGTGGGGTCCATCGTTGTTTCCCACAGTTGCGACGGATTCATTTCGCCCAGCCCTTTGTAGCGCTGGCGTGAGGTGCCATTTTCAGCCTGCGTGATGAGCCAGGCCATGGCTTCGCGAAAGTCGGATACCTTTTCTTCCTTCTGGCGTTCGCCTTCACCGCGCATGACACGTGCGCCGTCGGCGAGCAAGCCCTTGAACGTATTGGCCGCATCGGCCAGGGCCGCGTAGTCCGCGCCGTGCACAAAATCTTGCGTGAGCACACTGCTTTTGACGTTGCCGTGGTGGCGGCGGCTGATGCGCAAAATGGGCTTGTCGGTGCGCACATCGAACTCGCCAGCGACTTCGGCATCGGGCAATTTGGCTTGCAATGCCATGGCGGAAGCTTCGGCGTCGCCCACTGTATCGAGGTTGAGCGCCACGCCGTCGGCCACACTGCGCAACGCTTCGGCATCCATGAAGTTTTGCAGACGGGCGATCACGCTTTGCGCTATCTGGTGCTTGCGTGCCAACTCGGCCAGCGTCTCGCCGCTGATGGTGGTGCCATTCGGGCCACCGGTAAACACCGAGGCGTTGACCAGCGCAATGCGCAGCAAAAAGCTGTCGAGTTCCGATGGCCCTTGCAGGTACAACTCTTCCTTGCCTGCCTTCACCTTGTACAAGGGGGGTTGTGCGATGTAGATATGGCCGCGCTCTACCAGCTCGGGCATCTGGCGGTAGAAGAAGGTGAGCAGCAGCGTGCGGATGTGGGCGCCGTCCACGTCGGCGTCGGTCATGATGATGATGCGGTGGTAGCGCAGCTTGGCGACATTGAAGTCGTCATTGCCGGTGCTGCCGCCAGCCTTGCCGATGCCGGTGCCAAGTGCGGTGATCAGCGTCAAGATTTCGTTGCTGGTGAGCAGCTTTTCGTAACGCGCTTTTTCGACGTTCAAAATTTTGCCGCGCAGGGGCAAAATGGCCTGGAATTTGCGGTCACGCCCTTGCTTGGCGGAACCTCCGGCGGAGTCACCCTCGACAATGTAGATTTCGCACATCGCCGGGTCCTTTTCCTGACAGTCGGCCAGCTTGCCCGGCAGGCCCATGCCATCGAGCACGCCTTTGCGGCGCGTCATGTCGCGGGCTTTGCGTGCCGCTTCGCGGGCGCGCGCGGCTTCAATGATCTTGCCGACAATGATCTTGGCGTCGCCCGGGCGCTCTTGCAGGTAATCGGTCAGCAGCTTGCTGACGATGTCTTCCACCGGGCCGCGCACCTCGCTCGATACCAGCTTGTCCTTGGTTTGGCTGGAGAATTTTGGTTCGGGTACTTTCACGCTCAAAACGCAGGTCAGGCCTTCGCGCATGTCGTCGCCCGTGACTTCCACCTTGGCTTTTTTCGCAAGCTCGGATTCGTCAATGTATTTGTTGATGACGCGGGTCATCGCCGCACGCAGGCCGGTCAGGTGGGTGCCGCCATCGCGCTGGGGAATGTTGTTGGTAAAGCACAGCACCTGCTCGTTGTAGCCGCTGTTCCATTGCATGGCGACTTCAACGCCGATGTTGGTGCCTTGGTCGCTTTGGCGGTCGCCCATCGCGTGGAACACGTTGGGATGCAAAACGGTTTTGCCTTTGTTGATGAAGTTGACAAAGCCTTGCACACCACCCGCACCGGCGAAGTCGTCTTCCTTGCCGCTGCGCTCATCCTTCAAACGGATGCGCACACCGTTGTTCAGGAAGCTGAGTTCGCGCAGGCGCTTGCTCAAAATCTCGTAATGGAAATCGTTGTTTTCCTTGAAGATTTCGGTATCGGGCAAAAAGTGCACTTCGGTACCACGCTTTTCAGTCTCGCCGATCACTTTCATGGGCGAGACTTCAACGCCGTTTTGGGTCTCGACAATGCGGTTTTGCACGAAGCCCTTGCTGAACTCCATGACATGCACTTTGCCATCGCGGCGAATGGTCAGGCGCAGCATTTTCGAGAGCGCATTCACGCAACTCACCCCCACGCCGTGCAGGCCGCCGGAGACCTTGTAGCTGTTCTGGTTGAACTTGCCGCCGGCGTGCAATTCAGTCAAAGCGATTTCGGCAGCAGAGCGCTTGGGCTCATGCTTGTCGTCCATCTTCACGCCGGTGGGAATGCCGCGTCCGTTGTCCACCACGCTGATCGAGTTGTCGGAATGGATGGTGACCAGGATGTCATCACAGTGTCCTGCCAGCGACTCGTCAATCGAGTTGTCCACGACCTCGAACACCAGGTGGTGCAAGCCGGTGCCGTCGGACGTGTCGCCGATGTACATGCCAGGGCGTTTGCGCACGGCCTCCAGGCCCTCCAGAATCTGGATGGAGCCTTCTCCGTAGGCTTCTGAGGCACCGGCCTGATGGGCGTCAATGGTCGGTTGGAAATTGGAACTGTCCTCGCCGCCTTCCCCGGTGTGCACGTTCTGGTCGGTGTTTTCGGTCGGGGATACGGGCTTGTTGTCTTCAGTCATGGCTCACTTTTCTCACAAAATCTCAATCGCTTGAATGACCAAACCCCCGAAGGACGGGGGTTTGCTGGGGCAGTCGCTCGCGGTATGCAGGATCAAATCCGCATCGGCATCACGACGTATTTGAAGGTTGCATTGTCCGGAATGGTGAACAGTGCCGAGCTGTTGCCATCGGACAGCTCGAGCTTCACCATTTCCTGGCTCATATTGGCAAGCGCATCGATCAAATACGTGACGTTGAATCCGATCTCGATGCTGTCGCCGCCGTAGTCAATATCGAGCTCATCCACGGCCTCTTCCTGCTCCGCGTTATTGGACGCCACCCGCAGTGAGCCCGGATCGATATTCAGGCGAACACCCTTGAATTTGTCGCTGGTCAAAATCGCGGTGCGCTGCAAAGTTGCCAACAAAGCGGTGCGCCCCAGCGTGATGCTGTTCTTGTGATTTTTGGGAATGACGCGGTTGTAGTCGGGGAACTTGCCTTCCACCAGCTTGGTCACAAACTCCATACCGTCGAAGGTGAATTTGGCCTGATTGTTGGCAAACTGCATTTCAATTGCGCCTTGGTTGTCCGAGAGCAGGCGCTGCAATTCGATCACCGTTTTGCGCGGCAGGATCACTTCCTGCTTGGGCACGTCCACATCCAGTGTGGACGACGCAAAGGCCAGCCGATGGCCATCGGTGGCAACCAGACTGAGTTGCTTGCCTTCGGCGACAAACAAAATCCCATTGAGGTAGTAGCGGATGTCATGCACCGCCATCGCAAACGACACCTGACTGAGCAGGTCTTTCAGGGTTTTCTGGGGCACGCTGAATTTGGGGCCGAAATTGGCCGATTCCTGCACCAGTGGAAAGTCTTCGGCTTGCAGCGTTTGCAGGGTGAATTTGCTTTTGCCGCCCTTGAGAATAATTTTGCTTTGGCTCGACTCCAGCGATACCGTTTGATCACTGGGCATGGTGCGCAAAATGTCGATCAGCTTGCGCGCGCCGATGGTGGTGGTGAAATCACCGGTGTCGCCGCCGAGTTCGGCCGTGGTGCGAATTTGAATTTCCAGATCACTGGTGGTCAGCTGAATCGATGTGCCGGATTTGCGCAGCAAAATGTTGGCCAGAATGGGCAGCGTGTGACGCCGTTCCACAATGCCAGCGACGGATTGCAGAACTGATAACACCTTCTCTTGCGTTGCCTTCAATACGATCATGTCAGCCTCTTGTTTATGTGATTCGGTCTTGGCGCCCGACACTGCGGATGCGTTTACCAGCGATTAATTACTACCAAACTTTGCTATTTTCGCTGTTTTATGCAGCATTTCCGGACCCGCAACACCTGTTTTTGACGATTAACCCTTGAGCGTTTGCTCCAGCACGTGCAGTTGCTGATTCAGTTCGGTGACTTGCTGGCGTTCACCTCCGATTTTGCGGACGGCATGCAGCACCGTGGTGTGGTCGCGTCCTCCGAAAAGTTCACCGATTTCCGGCAGGCTTTTTTGCGTCAGCTCCTTGGCGAGATACATCGCGATCTGCCGCGGGCGGGCAATGCTGGCAGGCCGCTTTTTGGAATACATGTCGGCCACTTTGATCTTGTAGTAGTCGGCAACCGTTTTCTGTATGTTTTCCACAGAAATTTGACGGTTTTGAATCGACAGCAAATCTCGAAGCGCTTCGCGGGCCAGGGCAATCGAAATTTCTTTCTGGTTAAACCGGGAATACGCCAATATCTTACGCAGCGCCCCTTCCAGTTCACGCACGTTGGAGCGAACATTCTTGGCGACGAAAAACGCCACCTCTTCGGGCATGTCCGAGCCCTCGGCGCGCGCCTTGTTAATCAGAATTGCCACCCGCATTTCCAGTTCAGGCGGCTCGATGGCGACCGTCAACCCGGAATCGAAGCGCGAGACCAACCGTTCGTGGATATCCGTGAGCCCCTTGGGGTAGGTGTCACTGGTCATCACGATATGTGACTTGCGTGCCAGCAGGGCTTCAAACGCGTTGAAAAACTCCTCCTGGGTGCGGTCCTTGTTGGCGAAAAACTGCACGTCATCGATCAGCAAAAGGTCCAGCGAGTGGTACTTATCCTTGAACTCGTCAAAAGTTTTTCGCTGGTACGCTTTGACCACATCCGAGACAAACTGCTCGGCATGGATGTAGAGCGCCTTGGCATGGGGCCTGTCTATCAACAGGCGGTTGCCCACAGCATGCATCAAGTGGGTTTTACCCAGGCCGACGCCGCCATAAATGAACAAAGGGTTGTACAAATGTCCGGGCATCGTTGCCACGTGCATGGCAGCCGCGCGCGCCATCCGGTTGGCCGTTCCTTCCACCAGCGTCTCGAAAGTGAGCATGCTGTTGAGCCGGTTTTTGGGCGTACCCAAGCCGCGGTCTTCGATGGCATCGGAGGCTTCTTCCGCCGGAGAAGCACTTGCCTGGCTTGCATTAAATGACTGTTTTACGACGGTTTCCACGGGAGTGATTGCTAACTCAACCAGAACAGGTTGCCCATACAGTTTTTCCAGCATCGCGGTAATGCGGCTGCTGTATTGGGCGCGCACCCAGTCGAGCTTGAAGCGGTTGGCAACAAACACCGTAACTTTGGAAAAATCTTCCTGCACCTGAGCATTCAGGGGCTTGATCCAGGTATTGAATTGCTGCTCCGGCAGTTCCTGGGCCAGCTGATCGATGCAGCTTTGCCAGAGGCTCTGGCCGATATCGAGGGCGCCTGCGGTGGAGGGGTTGGGGGAGTTTCCCGCTGTCATTGTGCTTGTGTAATTCTGTGGACAATTGCCAATTGGTGGCAGCCTGAATTCTAGTTTATCAAAACCTTATCCACATTTTTTGGTGATTGCTTGGGACTTTCCCAGCCCCTCTCCATAGATGACACCGGGTGCTCCGTGCGATGCCGGTGGTTCTAGCCCTCATCGCGCGGCTGGTTGTCCGTTGACCTGCGACAGGGGAGTGGCCTCAGGTGTGGAGGCCGTGGTAGCGTCCAAATTATTGCCTCGATCGTCGAAACCCGTCATAATGCTGGGTTGCCCTGATTGTGTTTCGGGCGATTTGATCGAGATTAATATGAAACGTACTTACCAACCTTCCAAAATTCGCCGCGCCCGCACCCATGGCTTCCTGGTTCGCATGAAGACCCGTGGTGGCCGTGCGGTTATCAACGCGCGCCGCGCCAAGGGCCGCAAGCGTCTGGCCGTCTAAGTTTTTGCCGGCGAACGCCTGGCCGGCTCCATGAATCGCCTCAAGACGCGCGCCCAGTTCCAGGCCGTTTTGGCAGCGGGAACCACGGCGCGCACTGCGCACTTTGCCTTGCATCGCGCGGATTTGCCTCCGGTGAGTGACGACCGTGCTCTGGGTTCGGCGCAGCCCTTGTTTCCTGCGCGCGCTGTCTGGATGGGTGCCATGGTGCCCAAGCGCTGGGCCAAGCGCGCCGTGACCCGCAATGCCATCAAGCGCCAGATCTACAGCGTCAGTGCCCAGTACAAAACGGTCTTGCCTGCCAGTGCACATGTGGTGCGTTTGCGGTCTGCGTTTGACCGCGTCGAATTTGTCAGCGCGAGCTCCACTGCCTTGAAAGAGGCAGTGCGGTCTGAACTTCTGCAATTGTTTGAGCGGGCTACATCCGATAACCCGATCGCACCAAAGCGCGTGGCGGGGCATTGAGGTTATGCTGCGCGCGGCCTTGATCCTGGTTGTAAGAGGCTATCGGCTCTTTATGAGCCCCTGGCTTGGTAGTGACTGCCGCTTTGAGCCAACCTGTTCCCTGTATGCGATGCAGGCCCTGGAACGCCACGGCGCAATGGTGGGCACGGCCTTGACCGTGGCCCGGCTTGCGCGGTGTCACCCCTGGTGTGCCGGTGGTGAAGACCCTGTACCTACAATTCCCCCGCGGCTGTTTGGCCGCTTGCTTTCTCCTTCTGAAAAGAATCCCTCATGAACGACATTCGCCGCACCATTTTGTGGGTGATCTTTGGCTTTTCCATGGTTTTGCTGTGGGACCAGTGGCAGGTCTATAACGGCCACAAAGCGACTTTCTTCCCGCACGGGCCCCAGCAAAACGCGGTCGTCCCCGATGACGTTCCAAAGCCTGCACCAAGTGCTGGCGCGATTCCGACCGGTGTGGTGGCACAGCAAGCTGCCGCAGTGCCGCTTGCCGAGCCACAGAAACCGGCCTCCGCGCCGGCCGGTGAACGTTTTGAAGTCAGCACCGATGTGCTGAAGCTGACGATGGACACCGAGGGCGGGTCCCTGGTGCGCAGCGAATTTTTGAAATATGCAGACACGCTCGACCCATCGAAGAACTTTGTCTTGCTCGAC
The DNA here is from genome assembly GCA_903859265.1 of uncultured beta proteobacterium. GTDB lineage: Bacteria > Pseudomonadota > Gammaproteobacteria > Burkholderiales > Burkholderiaceae_C > Allorhodoferax. Next base: position 2,915 of record CAIOLZ010000396.1, on the reverse strand, counting down.
GACAGTGCCAGTCGTATTTATATGGCGCAGTCGGGTCTGGTTGCAGGTGCCGGTGGCGGTGCATTCCCGACCCACAAGACCGTCATGTCGGTGACCGGTCCCCACACCATGGCCGAAGGTCAGAACGAATTGGTGATCAGGTTCACGTCGCCTGATGTCGGCGGCGTCAAGCTGGTTAAAACGTACACCCTCAAGCGCGGCGCCTACGACATCGCGGTGCGCCACGAGATCTTGAATACTTCCGGTGCACCGGTTTCCCCGCAACTTTATTTGCAGTTGGTGCGTGATGGCAACAAACCGGCCGGTGAGTCCAAGTTCTATTCGACCTTCACCGGTCCAGCCGTTTACACGGAAGCCAAAAAGTACCAAAAAATTGATTTCAGCGCGATCAAGAAAAAATCAGCTGACTTTGAGAAAACCAGCACCAATGGCTACATTGCCATGGTGCAGCATTACTTTGCCAGCGCCTGGATACTGCCTGATGGAATGCAGCGCAGCCTGTCGATGGACGCTGTGGACATTGGTGCAAGTCTGGCGGATTGCTGCTACCGTGTGACAACCATCGCGCCGCTGGACGTGATCGCGCCGGGTGCCAGCAAAACGGTGGATGCAACATTTTTCGCCGGTCCACAGGAAGAAAAAATGCTGCATGCCCTGACCCCTGGCCTGGAATTGGTCAAGGACTATGGCTGGCTGACGATTCTTGCCAAGCCGCTGTATTGGCTGCTCGACACGATTCACAGCGTATTGCAAAACTGGGGTTGGTCGATTGTGGCACTCGTGCTGCTGCTAAAGATCGCTTTCTACTGGCTCAATGCCAAGGCCTATGCCAGCATGGCCAAGATGAAGTCGATCAACCCGAAAATCATGGAAATGCGCGAGCGTCTGAAAGACAAGCCGCAGCAAATGCAGCAGGAAATGATGCGCATATATCGCGAAGAAAAAGTCAATCCCATGGGCGGCTGCTTCCCGATCATGATCCAGATACCGGTATTCATCGCCCTTTACTGGGTGCTGCTGTCAACAGTCGAAATGCGCGGCGCACCGTGGGCCTTGTGGATCCATGACCTGTCGTCGCCCGACCCCTACTACATTCTGCCGGTGTTGATGACCCTGACCACCATGTTGCAAACGTCTTTGAATCCCGCACCGCCGGACCCGATGCAAGCCAAGATGATGTGGATCATGCCGCTGGCTTTCAGCGTCATGTTCTTTTTCTTCCCGGCCGGCCTGGTGATGTACTGGATTACCAACAACACGTTGTCGATTGCGCAGCAGTGGATCATCAACACCCGGATGGGTGTGCCGCCCAAGTTCAACTTGCCCAAGTTCGGCTGACTTCGCACTGAACGCCCGGTGAATCCATTTTCGCGGGCTTAGAGGCGAACTCTGCGGTTCACGCCATGCTGCCCCGGCACCAAGATCCGATTCTCGCCATAGCGACCGCGCCCGGTCGAGGGGCGGTCGGGATTGTCCGGGTCAGTGGCAAGCACCTGAGTGGTTTGGTCAAGGCCCTGTTGGGTAGAAACTTGCGCGCGCGCGAGGCTACCTATCTGCCGTTTGCCGATGCTGCGGGCCTGCCCATCGACCAGGGCCTGGCACTGTATTTCCCGGCACCCCATTCGTTTACCGGCGAGGACGTTCTGGAATTGCAGGCACACGGCGGGCCGGTGGTGTTGCAACTGCTCCTGGCGCGCTGCATGGAACTTGCACAAGTTCACGATCCGCTTACCGGACGGGCACTTCTGCCGGGTTTGCGCCTTGCCGAACCCGGGGAATTTTCCGAGCGTGCTTTTCTCAATGGCAAACTCGATCTGGCACAGGCCGAGGCGATTGCCGACCTGATTGATGCCAGCACCGAAGCGGCGGCGCGCAGCGCTTCGCAGTCCTTGACCGGGGCTTTTTCCAAAGAAGTCCATGCGTTGCGCGACGCCCTCATTCACCTGCGAATGCTGGTCGAAGCGACGCTGGATTTCCCGGAAGAAGAGATCGATTTTTTGCAGCAGGCCGATGCGCAGGGCCAACTTGGCCACCTGCAACGGATGCTGACCAGTCTGCTGGCGCGCGCGGCGCAGGGGGCCTTGTTGCGCGACGGCATGCGGGTGGTGATTGCCGGACAGCCCAACGCCGGCAAGTCGTCGCTGCTCAATGCTTTGGCGGGCGCCGAACTGGCAATCGTGACCCCGGTTGCAGGCACCACGCGGGACAAAGTTCAGGAAACGATTCAGATTGAGGGCGTGCCGATCCATATCGTCGATACCGCGGGTCTGCGTGACAGCGACGATGCTGTGGAGAAGATCGGCATAGACCGTGCATGGGAGGCGATTGCCAACGCCGACGCAGTGCTTTTTTTGCATGATTTAACGCGCTGGAAATTGCCGCAATATCAGGCTGACGATCGGGAAATCGCTGAAAAATTGAAGCAGAAATTACCGGCTGCCATTCCCGTGCTTCAGGTCTGGAACAAGGTGGACGCCGTGGCAAAGACCGATTCCAGTGTGCCATCCCAGAATCTTTATGTGTCGGCCAAAAATGCACAGGGTCTCGACGAGTTGCGCGCCGAACTGCTGCGCGTCGCAGGCTGGCAGGCACCTGCCGGCAGCGTATTCATTGCGCGCGCGCGGCATCTTCAGGCATTGCAAAGGGCCCAGTCCCATGTGTTGGTCGCTGCGAGCCATCTGGCCGCACGCGCCCAGCTACTCGATTTGCTGGCGGAAGAATTGCGTCTGGCGCAACGCGCTCTGGGCGAGATCACCGGGGAGTTCACGCCGGATGATCTGCTGGGAGTGATTTTTTCGCAGTTTTGCATCGGCAAGTAGTTCCACTACACTGCCATTTTGCAAGCTGCGGGGACGGTCCATGTCGTTGTTCAATTTGCTTTTTAAAAAGCCCGCCAACTTTTCGACATCGGCGCC
>CAIOLZ010000395.1 GCA_903859265.1 uncultured beta proteobacterium | reverse complement strand
TTACAGGTGTGGCGCCACGATGATCTGAGCGCGCAGGCTGAAAACAACCGCACGTCCATCGTGCCCATCGTGCCCAACCGCGGCCTGATCCTGGATCGCAATGGCATTGTTCTGGCCAGTAACTACTCGGCCTACACGCTGGAGATCACGCCCTCCAAATGCGGCCCGCTGGATCAGACACTGGACGATCTCTCCAAGGTGCTCGACATTACCGCCCGCGAGCGCCGCCGCTTCAAGAAGTTGTTGGACGAATCCAAAAGCTTTGAATCATTGCCGATACGGACCCGCCTGACCGACACCGAGGTGGCGCGATTTGCCGCGCAGCGTTTTCGTTTTCCGGGTGTGGAGATCAAGGCGCGCCTGTTTCGCAGCTACCCCTACGGCGATCTGGCCAGCCATGTGATTGGCTATATCGGGCGCATCAACCAGGCTGAAAAAGAAAAAATCAACGACAGCGACGACCAGGCCAACTACCGAGGCACCGAGTACATCGGCAAGCTCGGCGTGGAGCAAAGCTTTGAAGGGCAATTGCACGGTGTGACAGGCGTGGAGCAGATCGAAACGTCCGCCGGTGGACGGGCCATGCGCAAGCTCGCCAGTACGCCTGCAACGCCGGGCAATGCCGTCGTGCTGTCGATTGATATCAAGCTGCAAAAACTGATTGAGGATATGTTTGGTGACCGGCGCGGGGCACTGGTGGCGCTTGACCCCAAGACCGGTGAAGTGCTGGCCTTTGTCAGCAAACCGACCTTTGACTCCAACCTGTTTGTTGAAGGCATTGACCAGGAAAACTGGCAAATGCTCAATGACTCACCTGACCGGCCACTGCTCAACCGCGCACTGCGCGGCACCTACCCGCCTGGCTCCACCTACAAGCCATTCATGGCACTGGCAGCGCTGGAAACAGGCACGCGCTCACCTTCGGTGCTCATCAATGACCCCGGCTTTTTCATGTTTGGCGGACACCGGTTTGGCAGCCCGGAAAATGAACACGGGGGCATCATGGACATGCACCGCGCCATCGTGGAGTCGAGCAACGCCTACTTCTACTCACTGGCCAATGAACTGGGCGTGGATGCCATGCATGACTTCATGGCCCCACTGGGGTTTGGACAGATTACCGGCATCGACATTGAGGGTGAAGTGCGCGGCGTGTTGCCAAGCCAGGCCTGGAAACGGGAATATTACAAACGGCCGGAGCAGCAAAAATGGTACGCCGGTGAGACCATCTCTTTGGGCATCGGTCAGGGCTACAACAGCTTTACCATGCTGCAACTGGCGCAGGCCGTGGCCACACTGGCCAACAACGGCATCAAGCACCAGCCGCAATTGGTGATGGCCACGCGTGACGTGACGACCCGGGTGCAGACCCCGGTGCCATCCCGGCCCCCGGTAGATCTGAAATTCAAGCCCGAAAATATGGAGGTGGTGCGCAAAGCCATGGTTGACGTGACGCAGGTCGGAACGTCAGCGCGGGTTTTTGCCGGTGCTCCCTATTTGAGCGGTGGCAAAACGGGCACGGCACAAGCGGTGGGCTTGAAAGAAAAAGAAAAATACAACGCCGCCAAGATGGAAGAGCACCAGCGTGACCATTCACTCTATATCGCCTTTGCACCTGCGGAAGATCCGAAAATAGCGCTGGCCGTGATTGTTGAAAACGCTGGCTGGGGCACCGCTTCAGCGGCACCCATTGCACGCCGTGTTTTTGACTATGTGTTGTTGAACCAGTACCCGAATGAAGAAGACATGCAGGCGGTGGCAAAAGGTTTGGCCACCTCGCCAATCGGCAAGCCACTGGTGGCATCGGAGGTGCCGTGGCCGCCCAAACCCATCGTCACTGCGGCCTCGGCGGGTGCTGTGCCGGATTCAGCGCAAAAAGGCGTCGTAGGCGGTTTTGAGAATCAGCGCTGACACCACGGCAATAAAAACGACCCGCACAAACCCGGTGCCGTGCTTGAGCGCCATGCGCGTGCCCGCAATGCTTCCTGCAACATTGGCCACCGCCATCACGGCGGCAAAGTGCCACCAGACGTGGCCCTTGTAGGCAAACAGCAGCAGCGCAGCCACGTTGGTGGCGGTGTTGAGCAATTTGGCACTGGCCGACGCGTTCAGGAAGTCATAACCCAAAACCCGCACGATCAGGAACACAAAAAAGCTGCCGGTGCCGGGCCCGAAAAAGCCGTCATAAAAGCCCACAGCGGCGCCGATCAGGCACAGTGCAAGCACCTCGGCGCGACCTTGATAAACCGGCGCATGGTGGCGTCCCATTTCTTTTTTCAGCAGGGTGTAGGTCAAAACCAGCACCAGCACACCTGGCAATGCCTGGCGTAAAAAATTGGGTGAAAGACCGCTCACCAGCCAGGCGCCCGCCCACGATGCCAGCAACCCGGTCAGCGCTGCCGGAACCAGTGCCGACCAGTTGAGGCTAACGCGACGGCTGTATTGCACCGTGGCAATGCCGGTACCCCAAATGGCTGCGGCCTTGTTGGTACCCAGCAGGGTAGCGGGCGGATCCGCGGGAAAAGTGGCAAAAAGGGCCGGCGTGAGGATCAGTCCCCCGCCGCCAACGATGGCGTCCACAAAACCCGCCAGAAGTGAGGCGGCCGCCACAAAAAGCATTTCCATGCCGCGAATTGTCGCATTGGAAAATAAAAAAGCACCGGGGTTGCCGGTGCTTTCCTAAGTGCCACGTCGAGGTGACACTGTTGTTGCTTTGCGCCAATCGTTGGCGAGGTCCTCGGGTTCTACTTCAAGTCTCACGTTAGGTGCGCATCCTGGTCAAACCAGAGTTGCAACGCGTAACATGAATGCCGTAATGTACTTTTGCAGGGACGTGCAAGGCATCGGGATTTACCCTTCGGGGCTAACCCTTGGCGGACTCGGCAATCCACTGTGCAGCCTTCTCCGCAATCATCAGCGTCGGGGCGTTGGTGTTGCCGCTGG
>CAIOLZ010000394.1 GCA_903859265.1 uncultured beta proteobacterium | reverse complement strand
CTGAACCCCAGGTTGATGGCACCCTGGCAGACATCCGGGCTTTGGCCGTGGTCCTGGTGCATGACCAGGGGAATGTGGGGGTAGGTTTCGATGGCAGCAGCAATCAGGTGCTTGATAAAGGCCTCTCCAGCGTATTTACGGGCGCCGGCGCTAGCCTGCAGGATGACCGGAGAACCGACTTCTTTGGCGGCCTCCATGACGGCCTGCACCTGCTCCAGATTGTTCACGTTAAAGGCTGGAATGCCGTAGCCGTTGGCGGCTGCGTGGTCCAGAAGTTCGCGCATCGAAACAAGTGCCATTGTTGAGTCCCGGGAGAATTGAAAAATCAGACCTGGTTACTGCTGCAAAAACAGTTGGTAACCGCTTGGTAACTTTTTACCAAAGCCGGATTTTAGCCGGGCAAGGCTTCAGTTGACCCGGCAAATCTTGAGCATGTTGGTGCCACCCGGCGCACCCATGGGTTCACCGCAGGTGATCGCGTACACATCACCGGTTGCCACAATGCCGCGCTTTTTGAGGTGGTTTTCGGCGTCCAGCAAGGCGGTATCACGGTCTGCACTGGTGTCCATCAGCAGGGGACGCACGTTGCGGTACAAGGTCATACGGCGCTGGGTCGCAACCCTTGGCGTGAGCGCGTAAATCGGAACCTGAATCAGATGCCGGCTCATCCACAGCGCAGTGGAGCCGCTGTCGGTCATTGCCACGATCGCTTTGGCACCCAGGTGGTGGGCCGTGAAAAGCGCCCCCATGGCGATGGACTGATCGATACGGGTAAAGGTTTTGCCGGTGAAATCGGCGTCGAGCCTGGGCAACTCGGCGCCCTCGGCGGCCCAGCAGATTTTTGCCATCTCAATCACCGTCTCCAGCGGATATTTGCCTGCGGCCGTTTCCGCTGACAGCATGACGGCGTCGGTGCCGTCGAGCACCGCGTTGGCGACATCGCTGACTTCGGCGCGCGTCGGCACCGGGTTGGTAATCATGGACTCCATCATTTGCGTTGCCGTGATGACCACTTTGTCGTGCTCGCGCGCGAGTTTGATCATGCGCTTTTGCAGCGCCGGAACCGCTGCATTGCCCACCTCGACTGCCAGATCGCCACGCGCCACCATGATGCCATCGCTGGCCAGCAAAATTTCTTCCAGCTTGGGGATTGCCTCGGCGCGTTCGATCTTGGCGATCAAGCCCGGCTTGTGGTTGAACTCAGCCGCTGCAACATTGCACAACTGGCGCGCCATCTCCATGTCGGTGGCGTTTTTCGGAAAACTCACCGCGACATAGTCGGCCTGAAAACTCATGGCGGTGCGAATGTCCTCCATGTCTTTGCCGGTCAGGGCAGGCGCCGTCAAACCGCCGCCCTGCTTGTTAATACCCTTGTTGTTGGAGAGTTCGCCGCCCAGGTTCACTGTGGTGTGCACCGCATCGTCGCGCACCGCGTCCACCGTAATGACGATCAGGCCGTCATTGAGCAACAGCACATCGCCAGCTTTGACTTCCTGCGGCAACGCCTTGTAGTCCAGCCCCACAGCGTCGATATTGCCGAGCTCGGTGCGACGCGCATCGAGCACAAATTTTTGCCCCTGCTGCAATAAAACCTTGCCTTCGGCAAACTTGCCAACGCGGATTTTCGGTCCCTGCAAGTCGGCCATGATGGCGACTTCGCGTCCTGCACGCTGGGCCGCTTCACGCACCAGGCGGGCGCGATCGATATGG
>CAIOLZ010000393.1 GCA_903859265.1 uncultured beta proteobacterium | reverse complement strand
CTCAGGTGCTACCACCGCAATCGCGACTGGCGTCACGGTAGCAGGCGATGCCGCAGCAGCAGCGGGAGAATGAAAAACAGCACTAACCATGGTCAGTCCTTAAAAAGTGAAATGATTGCGTCACGCCAGCCACAGAAGTAACACCGCAGAACCGGCTCGGCCGGGCCGCTGGGGTTACACCTTGATCTTGAAACCGTCGGCGTATTTCCTGGGATCCTTGCCATCCCAAACGATGCCGTCCATCAGCTTGGAACTGCGCATCGCATCTTTTGGAACGGGGGTCTTGGTGGCGCTAGCGGCTTGCTTGTAAATGTCAATCTGATTGATCTGCTTGGCCACGGCAAGGTAATCCGGATGCTCTTTGAGCAAGCCCCAGCGCTTATGCTGCGTCAGGAACCACATGCCGTCCGACAGATAGGGAAAATTGACCGCTCCATCGTTGTAGAACTTCATGTAATTGGGGTCGTCCCAGGTCTTGCCCATGCCATTCTGGTAGCGCCCCAAAATGCGCTGATTGATCGCGTCCACGCTGGTGTTGACGTAGCTCTTGTCGGCGATGGTCTCGGCCATTTTGTTTTTGTTCTGCAACCCCGAGTCGATCCATTTGCCAGCCTCCAGAATCGCCGCCGTCACAGCGCGTGCCGTGTTGGGGTATTTCTTGACGAAGTCATTGGTGGTGCCCAGTACTTTTTCAGGATGGTCTTTCCAGATGTCCTGCGTGGTGATTGCAGTAATACCAATGCCGTCGATGATGGCGCGATGGTTCCAGGGCTCGCCCACGCAAAAGCCGTCCATATTGCCCACACGCATGTTGGCCACCATTTGCGGCGGTGGCACCGTAATCACTTTGGAGTCCGCAAACGGGTTGATGCCGTTGGCCGCCATCCAGTAGTACAGCCACATGGCGTGCGTGCCGGTGGGGAAGGTTTGCGCAAAGGTGTACTCGCGCTTTTCACTGGCCATGAGCTTGGCCAGGCCGGGGCCATCGACGGCGCCCTTGTCGGCCAGCTTTTTGGACAGCGTGATGGCTTGCCCGTTGTTGCTCAGGGTCATCAGCACGGCCATATCTTTTTTCGGCCCACCAATGCCCAAGTGCACGCCATACACCAATCCGTACAAAACGTGGGCAAAGTCGAGTTCGCCAGTGACCAGTTTGTCGCGCACACCAGCCCAGCTGGCCTCCTTGCTCGGAACGATCTTGACGCCGTATTTCTGGTCAATGCCCAGCACCGAGGCCATGACCACGCTGGCGCAATCGGTCAACGGGATAAAACCGATTTTGACTTCCGTCTTCTCCGGGGCATCCGACCCGCCGGCATACACGGCGGCACGCAGGGCCGGTGTAATTCCCACCGCACCGACGGCGGCTGTTTGCAGCACGGCGCGGCGGCTGAGTTTGGCGTTGAGCAGATCGGTCATAGACATCGTCCTTGCAAAAGTTGAAAAACAAAAAAGGCGTCCGCACTGGCCGCACTGCTTTACGCCGTGCAACCGTGGGGACGCCTTTGTCCTGTTAGGAATGCAACAACCGCCGTTGGCTGGTGCATTGCCCGTGACCATCGCTGGTCTTATGTTTTTCTTTGCAAGTCGCGTGCCATGTTTCTTTGGCTTTGAGAACCCTTTGTTATTCGCACGCTCTGACACCGGGGGCGAATGCTTCCGCGGCTGTCCCCCGGCCTGCGGCCTCCTCCTTTATGCCGCTGCAGCATTCGCCCCCGGCGTCAGGGCTGGACCTGTGGGGTCTTTTGGTGTCGCAAAAATCGCTTGTCGGGGCGGCTTGGCACTCTGCTGCGGTAGGTAAAGGAGGAGCCTACGCAGTGGGCGGGGGACACGGACGCAGCAGAGTGCCAAGCCGCCCCGATGCCAGAAGTGACTTCAAAACGCACCTGAAACCAGCACTCTTTTTGTGCAGCGCACCAAAACCAACACCTAAGTGCCAATTAACCCAACAAATCCGCCACATCCAACATGCGCTGCGCCACTTCCACCAGCTTGAGGTTTTTGTCCATCGCAGCTTTGCGCAAACGGGCATAAGCCTTCGGCTCCGATAGTTTTTGTCGCTCCATCAACAAGACCTTGGCACGATCAATCACTTTTCGGTCCTTGAGTTCGGTGCTGAGCTCCTGCAACTCCGAACGTGTGTCGGCCAGTTCCTGACGCATGGACTCCTCGTGCTGGAAGCGGGCAATCGCAACATCCAGAATTGGCCGGATCCGCTCGGGCGATAAACCGGAAACAATGTAGGCCGAAACACCCGCTGCCACCGCTGCCTTGACATGGCTGGTGTCGTTGTCGTTGGTAAACATCACGATGGGCCGGCGCGCATCGCGGGTTGCAATCACCACGTGTTCCAGCGCATCGCGGGCATCGCTTTCCGCATCCACAATCACCAAGTCGGGTTGCAACTGGGCCAGCCGTTCGGTCAGGAACACGTCGGCGGGCAGCGAGGCGACCAAATTGAACCCGCTCTCCAGCAAACCAATGCGCAAACTGCGTGAGCGCTCCGCCAAGCCACGGGCTTGTTCATCCGAGGCGTCCATCAAGTCGAGTTCAGGTGAAATCACAACGATGCGAAGCGCGGCAGTCATCTGAAAACTGGCGCAAGAACCGCGCCAGTTAAGCCCCCAAATTCAGCCCCCCCCCAACGACTTAGTGTTGCGGCAAAACGCGGCGCAGCGTGGCGGCAAAATCGCGGGGGTTGAATTTGGCGACATAGCCATCGGCACCCACGCTTTTGACATGGTTTTCGTTCGTCGATCCGGTCAAAGAGCTGTGTATCACCACCGGAATACCGTCAAAGCGTGCATCCGATTTGATATGGCGCGTCAGGGTAAAGCCATCCATCTCCGGCATCTCCAGATCAGTTAGCACCAGCGCGATGCGATCCTGAATGGTGGCACCCTCTTTTTTGGCGTCTGCCGCCATGGCGTTGAGCCGGTCCCAGGCCTCCTTGCCCGTCTTGGTCATGACATAGGGGACGCCCATCGCTTTCAACCCCAACTCGATCACAGAGCGCGCCACGGCAGAATCGTCTGCCACCAGAATCTGCGTCCCTTTGGGCAGTTGCAGCTCGGGTCCGACCGCTTCGCGGTTGATTTCTTCCGTCGAGCTGGGCAACACATTTTTCAGGATCTGCTCCACATCGAGCACCTGCGCCAAGCGGGTATTGGCGACTGCCCCGTCGATCCGGGCAATTCCGGTGATGAGCGCGCCACCATTGCTGCTTTCTGCAGGCAGCACCTGGCTCCACTCCATACGGACAATCTCGTTGACCTGCTCCACCGCAAACGCCTGCACGGTGCGGGCGTACTCGGTGACCATCAAAATGGTGCGCCCTTTGGTCGGGTTGCAACCGACTACTGCGGGCAAATCGATAACAGGAATAATCTGCCCGCGAATATTGGCCACACCCATCAGGTGGTCGTGAGAATTCGCCAGTTCGGTGATGTGTGGCATCACCAGCACTTCGCGCACCTTGAACACGTTGATGCCGAACAACTCCCGTTGGCCGCTGTTTCTGGATTCACCCAATCGAAACAGCAACAGCTCAAACTTGTTGTTGCCAGCCATCTTGGCGCGTTCATCGATTTCCTGTTGCGCAGTTTTCATGGTGTCCCTATTTGGTTGCCCACTAGGGCGTTTTTCGCATTGGGCATGGCCACCTCAACGCATGTTTTTGAACATTTTTGCATTGAAACGCTCGGGCACACTCACCCGGCGCGGACCGGGCAGCAACTCGAACGCTTCGCCGGCCTGCAGCACGCCGGGCTGATCTACCGACAAATAAAAGCCGCAAAAGCCGCTTTGCGCCATCGCCTTGACTGCTGTGTTAAAGCCCATCGCCGCATTGAACTTGAAGCAGGGCTCACGCGGCTGTTCCACCCGCAAGGTGCACTGCGCTAACCTGAGCACGTCGCCGACCCAGACCTGGGTTTCCAGCAGTCCGCGCAAACTCAAATTCTCGCCAACGGCGCCAAACGGCAAGGCGTCATCGATACCGGCCAATCCTGCGGCTTCGCGCTGCGCCTGCCAAAAAGGGTAGTGCTCGGCCGGGTAGGCATAAATCGCCTTGTCCAGCCCGCCATGGACGCTCGGGTCCGCCTGCTCGTCGCCGTCGAGCCCCAGCGGATTGACTGCTACCGGCCCCGCGACGGCGGTCTTTCGGATGGCTGTCAGCACGCTGCGGCCCGCTATCAGAACTTTGCGGGCCTGCCCGGTTTGAATACTCTCAATGTGCATCGTGGCGGCCTCCTGAAAAATCAAAGCGCCCGCGGTGCGAACTTACCGGGCCGGCTGGAGTATTTGGTGACAGCATCCAGCGTCTCCACCTGCACCACCGCCGGGCGCTGGTAAACCTTGTCCTTCAACCAACCCAATTCTTCCTGCAACGCCGTCTCAGAAGTCAGCCGGGTGTGCCAAACCCGCTGCTCGGCATTCCAGCGATAGCTCCGGGATTTCAGCAGGTCTTTGGCCTCGAACGGCGCATTGGTAGCCTGCAATCTATAGCTCGGTTGTTGGGCCGCTGCCAGCAACTTCGCCAAGCCCGACTCCTGGCCCTGAGGCAGTGGAGCCGCGAGCACTGCCAGCAAAGCGTGGCAGTCCATTTCAGCGCGGTGTGCGTCATAAAACCAGCCCAAAGCTTGCGCCAGATTTTCCAGCTTGGCAGAACTTCGGCCTTGCGCTTTCCAGTCAATATCGGCAAACGAGCAACTCCAGGGCAAATGCGCAAATGCCGGCAGTCGGCTCTCCACAAAAGGGCGATCAAAGCCGGCGTTGTGGGCAATCACCAGATCGACGCCGTCGAGCATCTGCGCAATTTTGGCCTCGTCGAGTTGGCGTCCAGCGACATCACTGTTTGTGATTCCGGTCAGCGCCACGACTTCCTTGGGAATCGGCTTGCCCGGATCTTCGAGTTCGTCATAGACCGTCACCGGTCCGACCGGCAATCCGGTGGCGTTATCGACCACCACCCGCAGCATCGCCAGTTCAATAATGCGTTCTCTAGTGGCATCGAGCCCGGTAGTTTCGGTGTCCAGCACCACAATGCAAGTGCGCTCTATGTCACTGCCAACCGCGTCCGGTTCCGGCCAGTCAAGACGGGGCTTGAGGCGGCGCAGCAGCCGGTAGTCCGGATGCGACTCCAGTTGTTGTGCGATGGCTTCCCAATCTGCGGTGCCCCTGTCCGCCGCGCCCTGCCCGGCAATGGCCGACTCGCCACTTTCCGGGGCATGGGGGCCGCCGTTTGCAGATTTTTTACCGCTGCTGTGCGCCGTGGTTTTTGGCTTTTTGGGCGCCGTGCGCTTCTGCGCCAGATCAGGCACCGCCAGTTCCGGAAACAGATCAAGAGCGACTGCGTTGGGGTTCAAGAATGCACCTCTGAAAGCTGCATTATTGCCCCTATCATGACCGCCTACCGGAACACACTGCATGGATAAAGTTCTCAAAGGCGTTCGTATTCTGAGCCTCGCCCTCAACCTGCCGGGGCCCGCCGCATTGATGCGCTGCCAAAACATGGGCGCACGCTGCACCAAGCTTGAACCACCGCCATCGCGCCCGACATCGGCCAGCGGCGACCCCATGGCGTCCTACAACCCGCAGGCCTACAAGCACATGCATGAGGGGGTGCGCACCATCGTGGCCGATCTGAAGTCAGAAGCCGGACAAAAATCGCTGCACAAATTGCTGGCCAAAACCGATGTCCTGCTGACCTCGTTTCGCCCATCGGCGCTGGTCAAGCTCGGCCTTGGATGGAAGCAGCTCAGCGCTCAATACCCCACACTGTCGGTGGTTCAAATCGTCGGCGCACCGGGGCAGCAAGCCGAAGAACCGGGGCACGACCTGACCTATCTGGCCGCCAACGACCTGATCACCGGGCTGGATTTGCCACCCACCCTGTACGCCGATATGGGTGGCTCTCTCATCGCCAGTGAGGCAGTGCTCAAAGCGCACCTGCATTTTTTGCGCACGGGCAGGGGCCTGCTGCAAGAAGTCGCGCTATCGGATGCCGCAGCCTATCTAGCCTTGCCCCGCCGCTGGGGCTTGACTCGCGCGGACGGTACCGTTGGCGGCGCGCACGCAGGCTACCGGGTGTACGCCTGCAAAAATGGCCGGGTCGCGCTGGCGGCATTGGAGCCCCACTTTGCGCGCGCGCTTGGCAACTTGATGGGATTGAACATTTCATCAGGCGACAGCATGCAGGACCGTGCCACGCACCAGTGCGTCGAACAATTCATGGCCAGCAGAACCCGCCGACAACTCGACGCGCTCGCTGCGAAGCACGATATTCCCCTGCTCACCCTGGCCTGAAACTACCTCAGCGACTTTGCTAGCGGGCCTTGCGCGCCGGCCTGGCACTGCCGGTCACGCGTGGCGGCAAACCAGTGTGCTGCGTCAGTATGCGGCCCTTCACGGGTGCCGCCGCGCCTGAGCGCTTGACCGGGGCGTCAGTCGAATTCTTTTTACGCGCGCTCTGGTATCCACCATCACCCAGCGGCTGAAACGTGGGAATCAAATGGTGCTTGCCATTGCCAATCAGATCGGCGCGCCCCATCGCCTTCAGGGCCTCGCGCAGCAGCGGCCAGTTGTTGGCATCGTGGTAGCGCAAAAAAGCCTTGTGCAGGCGGCGGCGCTTTTCGCCACGGACGATGTCCACCGCGTCATCCGACGACTCCACCGCACGGTGAATCTTGCGCAGCGGATTGCGCCCGGAGTGGTACATGGCGGTCGCGGTCGCCATTGGACTGGGGTAGAAGGTTTGCACCTGGTCCGCACGGAAACCGTTTTTCTTCAGCCAGACCGCCAGATTCATCATGTCCTCATCGCTGGTTCCCGGGTGGGCCGCAATGAAGTAGGGAATCAAAAACTGCTTTTTGCCGACCTCGGCACTGAACTTGTCAAACAAGGCCTTGAACTTGTCGTAGCTCCCGATGCCGGGCTTCATCATCTTGGTCAGCGGCCCCTGCTCGGTGTGCTCCGGCGCAATTTTGAGGTAGCCGCCCACATGGTGTTGCACCAGTTCCTTCACGTACTCCGGGCTTTTGACCGCAAGGTCATAGCGCAGACCCGAGCCAATCAAAATCTTTTTGATGCCCTTGAGCGCGCGGCCCCGTCGATACATCTTGATCAGCGGGCCGTGGTCGGTCGTCAGGTTCTGACAAATTCCAGGAAAAACACAACTGGGCTTGCGGCAGGCGGCTTCAATCTCCGGGCTTTTGCAACCCAGCCGATACATGTTGGCCGTCGGGCCGCCGAGGTCTGAAATGGTTCCGGTGAAACCCTTCACCTTGTCGCGGATATCTTCGATTTCCTTGATGACCGAGTCTTCCGAACGGCTTTGAATAATGCGGCCTTCATGCTCGGTGATGGAGCAAAAAGTGCAGCCGCCAAAACAGCCGCGCATGATGTTGACGCTGAACCGGATCATCTCCCAGGCCGGGATTTTGGTCGCGCCGTCGTGGCTGCCGTTTTCGTCCGCATAGCTCGGGTGCGGGCTGCGCGCATACGGCAGATCGAACACCATATCCATCTCGGCGGTGGTCAGCGGAATCGGAGGTGGCGTGATCCACACATCGCGCGCCGTGGTGCCCTCGCCATGCGCCTGCACCAGTGCGCGCGCATTGCCGGGGTTGGTCTCGAGATGCAGCACGCGATTGGCATGCGCATAAAGCACCGGGTCGCTTTTGACCTGCTCGTAGCTGGGAAGGCGAATCACCGATCGGTCGCGGGGCGGCAAGCGCAATTTGCCTTTGCCGCTGGGAAGCGATGGGTTGATGACAAATGTCAAAGGCTTGATCGATGCATCAGAAGCAGCTTGCGTCCGCGCCGTGACTTCATCGCCTGACTGAGGTTCAGCGCTGTCCAGGGCCTGGGTTTGGGGCTGATCTTCCTTGCTGCAAGTCGCGCCCTGCTGCGCCGCTTGCTCGGAAGTCGTCATGTAGGGATTGACATGCGCCTCTACGCGGCCGGGCTCGTCCACGCGGGTCGAGTCGATTTCAAACCAGTCCCTGGCCGAGGCATCGCCTG
>CAIOLZ010000392.1 GCA_903859265.1 uncultured beta proteobacterium | reverse complement strand
TGGGTGTCATCACGCGCGCCGTCCTGCTGCTGCGCCCCATCCCGCGGGCGCGCGTGAGTACGCTGGTGGCCCTGCCCGACTTCGCCAGTGCCATTGCTTTGTTGCGTCAATTGCAGGCCCGTTTTCCGGCCGCGCTGGCGGCGTTTGAATTGATGTGGGATGACTTTTTCAGCACCGCGCTGCGCTGGCACCAGATGGCTTCTCCATTCTCGCAAAGCTATCCGTTTCAGGTGCTGGCAGAGGTGACAGGCCATGACCAGACGGAGCTTGCGCAGGCACTTGAGAGCACCTTGGGTGAGGCGATGGAAACCGGCTGCGTGCTGGATGCGGTAGTGGCGCAGTCGCAGGCCCAGGCGCAGTCGCTATGGCGCATCCGCGAGGCCACGGCGGAGTTCCCGACGCGCATGGTGCCCATCAACTTTGATATCAGTTTGCCGCTGAACCAGATGGACGCTTTTGCGCAGGACTGCGCGTGCGCGCTCTCGGCGCGTTGGCCCGGGCAGCGCAGCCTGCGTTTTGGCCATCTGGGCGATGGCAACCTGCATCTCACCACCGACGCGCGCTCGCTGGGGGAGGATGTCTCACCCGAGCAGGCGGCCCACGCAGTCGAAGACGTGGTCTATGGACTGCTGGCGCAGCGCGGTGGCAGCATCTCTGCCGAGCATGGCATCGGCCTGCACAAAAAGGCCTACCTCGGCATCAGCCGCACACCCGCCGAACTCGCCGCCATGCGCGCCATCAAGCAAGCGCTTGACCCCCACAACCAGCTCAACCCCGGCAAGGTGTTTGATCTCCTGCCCCAACTGACGAAAGCCGTTCAATGACCGTTGCCGCTCCTGTTATTCCTGCGCTTGCCGCTGTGATCGCCAATACCCCGGCCCGGGCCGAATTGCTGTCACGCCTGGTCCGTCCCGAAGTCCGAGATCTGCCGGCCTACAACGCCGGGCTTTCCTCGGAGGTCGTGCGACAACGCTACGGCGTGCAGCATGTGGCGCGCCTGGCCAGCAACGAAAACCCCTTTGGCCCGAGCCCGGCCGTGGCCCTGGCGCTGACGCAACTGGCGCTGACGGTGGGTCTCTATCCGGATGCCAATTGCAGCGCCCTGCGCGCAGCCATCGCGGCCCGTACCGGCGCACAACCGGAACAGGTGGTGGTCGGCAATGGCTCGGAAAATCTGCTGGAGGTGCTGTGTCAGGCCTTTTTGGAGCCGGGTGACCGCGTGGTCACGCTTTTGCCGTCCTTTGGCCTGCATGAAATCTACCCCCGCATGATGGGTGCCCGGGTGCAGATGCTGCCGGTTACGCCCGCGCTGGAGTTCGATGTCGATGCCTGGTGCGAGGCGCTGGCACAGGGCCCGGCACCCAAGCTGGCGATGCTCAGCAACCCGTCCAACCCGGTGGGCTGCATGCTCGATGCCGCCGCTTTTCGCCGCATCGTGCAGGCGACGCCGCAAACGACGCTGCTGGTAATTGATGAAGCCTATTACGAGTACGCCCTGCACACGCCGGGCTTTCCGGATGCGCTGGCCGAACTCCGGGCGCAAGACCGTCCGTGGATCGTGCTGCGCACTTTTTCCAAAGCCTGGGGATTGGCGGGTCTGAGGGTCGGGTATGGCATCGCGTCAGACGACCGGCTGGTG
>CAIOLZ010000391.1 GCA_903859265.1 uncultured beta proteobacterium | reverse complement strand
TGTTCGAGCGCTGGGGCATTGCGCAAGCGATTCAAAGCCGCATTGTGCAGGCGCCTCCCGGTGTGCCGGTGGGTACGCTGGTGGCGCGGGGTGAAGTGGCCTTGGGCTTTCAGCAGCTGAGCGAATTGATGGCCTTGCCCGGTATAGACCTGTTGGGCGGCTTGCCGCCTGAAGTGCAAATCGTCACCACATTTTCCGCCGGCATTGCCGCGGGCACGCAGCAGGCCGAAGCGGTGCGCGCGTTGCTGGCATTCATGAACGCCGGCGAGGCCGACACCGTCAAGCGCAGACACGGCATGGAGCCGGCGCGTTGATTGCAGACAGAATTAAGGAGACAACATGAGCGACAAAAAGTCATTGGTCATCGATTGCCACGGCCACTACACCACCGCACCCAAAGCGCTGGAGAACTGGCGCAATGCACAAATCGCCAACCTCAACACGCCCGAACTGGGTCCCAAAATCGCTGACCTGAAAATCAGCGACGACGAGCTGCGCGAATCGATCGAGACCAACCAGCTTCGCCTGATGCGCGAGCGTGGCTCCGACCTCACCATCTTCAGCCCGCGCGCCAGTTTTATGGCCCACCACATTGGCGACTTCAACACCAGCGCAACGTGGGCCGGTATTTGCAACGAGCTGTGCTATCGCGTGAGTCGATTGTTCCCGGATAACTTCATTCCCGCTGCCATGCTGCCGCAAAGCCCGGGCGTGGATCCCGCCACCTGCATTCCGGAGCTGGAAAAATGTGTCAGGGAATATGGCAACGTCGGCATCAACCTGAACCCGGATCCGAGCGGGGGCCACTGGACTTCTCCACCCTTGAGTGACAAGGCATGGTTCCCGATTTACGAAAAGATGGTGGAGTACGACATCCCCGCCATGATTCATGTCAGCACCAGTTGCAACGCCTGTTTTCACACCACCGGCGCGCACTACCTGAACGCTGACACCACCGCCTTCATGCAGTGTCTGACCAGCGATCTGTTCAAGCAATTTCCGACACTCAGGTTCCTGATTCCGCACGGCGGCGGCGCGGTGCCCTACCACTGGGGGCGTTTTCGGGGGCTGGCGCAAGAGCTCAAAAAGCCACTGCTGGAAGACCACCTGCTCAACAACATCTATTTTGATACCTGCGTGTACCACCAGCCGGGCATCGATTTGCTCAACACCGTGATTCCGGTGAAGAACGTGCTGTTTGCGTCGGAGATGATTGGTGCGGTGCGGGGCATCGATCCGCAGACCGGCAACTACTACGACGATACGAAGCGTTATATCGAGGCATCCAGGATTTTGAGTGCTGAGGATCGGCACCAGATTTACGAAGGCAATGCGCGGCGGGTGTTTCCGCGGTTGGATGCGGCTTTGAAGGCCAAAGGAAAGTAAGTCATGTTCGCTTCGAGGCTGGAACAGGGTGGCAGGGCGTTTTGCTCCGTGTCCCCCGCCCGCTTTGCGGGCTCCTCCTTTACCTGCGCAAAACGCCCTGCCACCCGGTTCCAGCAGTGGCTTGGTTCGCGAACGGTAAGAGGCAATATGGAGCAGCGCTTGGGTAGTTCTTAAGCGAGTTGAAAAACATCACTTCGCAGCAGCAGAGCAGGGGTGCGTGCTGAAGCGTGGACTTGGGGTTTTGCCAAGTAAAGGAGGAGCCCGCGCAGCGGGCGGGGGACATGAGCGGAAGTACGCACCCCTGATCTGCTGCGGGCTCAGAGCCATAGATTGAAAAGATTGAAATAGACGAAGGAGATAACGATGTACGAATTAGGTGTGGTTTACCGAAACATCCAGCGCGCAGACCGCGCAGCTGCCGACGGCCTGGCCGCTTTGGGCTCAGCCACGGTGCACGAAGCCATGGGCCGCGTGGGTTTGCTCAAGCCCTACATGCGTCCCATCTACAGCGGCCAGCAAGTC
>CAIOLZ010000390.1 GCA_903859265.1 uncultured beta proteobacterium | reverse complement strand
CCGCCCCACCACGCAGGCCTCGCCCCTGCTGTTTGACCTGACCTCTCTGCAACGCGAAGCCAACGGGAAGTTTGGCTACTCGGCAAAAACCACCCTATCGATTGCGCAAAGCCTGTACGAGCGCCACAAGGCACTGACTTACCCGCGTACGGATTCGCGCAATCTGCCGGAAGACTATGTCCCGGTGGTGAAACAGACTTTTGAGATGCTGGCCGACAGCGGCATGCGGCATCTGGCGCCGCACGCGTTGACCGCGTTGAACAACAACTACCTCAAAGCCACCAAGCGGGTTTTTGACAATGCCAAAGTGTCAGACCACTTCGCCATTATTCCGACGCTCCAAGCGCCCAGCGGCTTGTCTGAGGCAGAGCAGAAAATCTACGACCTGGTGGTGCGCCGCTTCATGGCCGTTTTTTATCCCAGTGCCGAATACCAAGTGACTACGCGCATCACCACGGTTGCGCCGCACAGTTTTAAAACGGAAGGCAAAGTGCTGGTCAAGCCGGGCTGGCTGGCAATTTACGGTAAGGAGGCTGCCGATGAAGTGGCAGACGCCAAAGACGGCGACAAGGGCCAGAGTCTGGTGCCGGTGCTGCCGGGCGAAAAAGTAAACACCGACGCAGTAGAAACCAAGGGCCTCAAGACGCGCCCGCCTGCGCGCTACTCTGAAGCCACCCTGCTCGGCGCCATGGAAGGTGCTGGCAAAACGGTGGAAGATGACGAACTGCGGGAAGCCATGCAGGAAAAAGGCTTGGGCACACCGGCCACGCGCTCGTCCATCATCGAGGGCTTGATCGCCGAAAAATACATGCTGCGCGAAGGCCGCGAACTGATTCCAACCGCCAAGGCATTCCAGTTGATGACGCTGCTGCGCGGCCTTGATGTGCAAGAGTTGACCAAGGCCGAACTCACCGGCGAGTGGGAATACAAGCTCGCGCAGATGGAGCAGGGCAAGTTGCGCCGTGATACCTTCATGGCCGAAATTGCCGCGATGACCGAACGCATGGTCAAAAAGGCCAAGGAATACGACCGCGACACGATTCCAGGCGACTACGCGACGCTGGCTGCACCGTGTCCGAATTGCGGCGGCGTGGTGAAAGAAAATTACCGCCGCTACACCTGCACCGGCAAGTCCGGCGATAGCGAGGGCTGCGGCTTTTCATTTGGCAAATCACCCGCCGGGCGCACGTTTGAGCTGGCAGAGGTGGAGCAGTTCCTGCGTGACAAAAAGATCGGGCCGCTGGAAGGCTTTCGCTCCAAAGCGGGTTGGCCGTTTACCGCCGAGATGGTCATCAAGTTCGACGAGGAAACGAAAAACTACAAGCTCGAATTTGACTTTGGTGATGACAAGGCGGGCGAAGACAGTGGCGAGCTGATCGACTTTTCAGCACAGACACCCTTGGGCGCTTGCCGCAAATGCGGCGCTCGGGTGTTCGAGCATGGCAAGAACTACGTCTGCGAAAAATCGGTGCCCACACTGGCCCAGCCCACTCCGACTTGCGACTTCAAGAGCGGGCAAGTGATATTGCAGCAACCCATCGAGCGTGCGCAAATGTCCAAACTGCTCGAAACCGGTAAAACCGACATGCTGGAAAAATTTGTTTCCATGCGCACGCGCCGTGCCTTCAAAGCCATGCTGGCCTGGGACCCGGAAGCGGGCAAGGTGAATTTCGAATTTGCACCCAGCAAATTCCCTCCGCGCAAACCGGCCTACAAAGCCAGTGCCAAGGCCGTGACCGCTGCCAAATCGTCAGCCGTAAAAGCAGTCGCAAAGAAAGTTGCAAGCAAAAAAGCACCTGCAAAAAAGGCGGCGTCAGCGACACCCAAAGCTCCCCGAGCCACCACGGCCGCAAGCGGCAAAGTACCCAGCCCCGCGCTGGCGGCAGTGATCGGGGCAGAGCCGATTGCCCGTACCCAGGTGATCAAAAAACTGTGGGACTACATCAAGGCCAATGGGCTGCAGGACGCCACCAACAAGCGCGCCATCAACGCGGATGCCAAGTTGCTGCCGGTTTTTGGCAAGCCACAGGTCACGATGTTTGAGCTCGCCGGCATTGCCGGCAAACATTTGAGTTAAGGGTTTTGTCATACGCGGTGACTAAGCTGCCACACTTTTTCCGCCTTTCTAAGCACCATGAATTTTTCTGCCCCTGACGATGACTCCGAGCACGCCACGCACACCGTCGCCGAGCGGGCTGCCGCTGCGTCGCGCAGCACCTGGGTCAGCGTCATCGTCAATCTGCTGCTGTCAGCGACCCAGATCGTGGTCGGCGTGCTGGCTAAATCCCAGGGCTTGATTGCCGACGGTATTCATTCGCTGTCTGACCTGGTGGCAGATTTTGTGGTGCTCTTTGCCAGCCACCACGCCAAAAAAGACGCGGACACAGACCACCCCTACGGACACCAGCGGTTCGAGACGGCTGCTTCGCTGGCTTTGGGCGTGCTGCTGATCGCCGTGGGTGTCGGCATGGTGATGTCCGCGCTGCGAAAGATTGAATCGCCGGATTCGATTGCAACGGCGCACACCTCTGCCCTATGGGTTGCCGTCGCGGCGATCGCATCCAAGGAATTGCTGTTTCGCTACATGCTCAAAGTGGCAAAGGCCGTCAAGTCCGGGATGCTGGTGGCCAATGCATGGCATGCACGTTCTGACGCCGCCTCATCGCTGGTGGTGGCGCTGGGCCTCATCGGCAATCTGGCGGGTTACCCTTTGCTGGACCCGATCGCAGCGCTGATTGTGGGCTTTATGGTCGGCAAAATGGGTTGGACCTTCGGCTGGGATGCCATGCATGACCTGATGGACCGCGCCATCAACGAAGAAGAGGTTGAGGCCATCCGGAATACGCTGATTTCAACGCCAGGCGTTGCAGGTGTGCACGATGTACGCACCCGGAAAATGGGTGACATGGTGGTGGTGGATGCCCACATCGAGGTTGATGCCACGCTCACCGTGGAGGCCGGTCACAACATCGCGGTTGCGGCCCGCCAGGCGGTAATGCAGCGCCACCGCGTGCTCAACCTGATGACCCATGTGGACCCCGCGCACCGCCCCGACAAAGACCACGATTCCAGCGGCAATGCAACGCACGCTCTTTGATACGCCGCTGCTCAATACGGCCTTGCGGGGCCTTTCCTGGGCGTTTCTGAAAAGTACCGGCTGGACGATCGAAGGCCGGCTTCCTGACAATGCACAGAAATGCGTCATGATCGGCGCTCCGCACACCAGCAACTGGGATTTGCCCTACACGCTGATGGTGGCGTTTGCACTGCGATTGCGCATTTACTGGATGGGCAAGCACGAGCTGTTCAGGGCGCCCTTTGGCGGCGTGATGCGCTGGCTGGGCGGCGTCGCGGTGGACCGGGCCAACTCCGGCAATGTGGTGGCGGCGTCGATTGAGGCTATTCGTGGCGCACAAGGCCCTCTGCAACTGGTTGTGGCACCTCAGGGCACGCGCAGCAATGTGCGTTATTGGCGAACCGGTTTCTATCACATCGCAACCGGCGCGGGCGTGCCAATCGTGATGGCCTACATCGACTACGACAAAAAGCGCGCCGGACTCGGCCCCGAGTTCGTGACCACCGGCGATGTCGAGGCCGATATGGCTCGCATCAAAGCCTTCTACGCGCCGATGAAGGGCAAGAATCCCGGCGCATCGGAAGCCGATTCCTGAATGCCTGTCAGCCCATGCTGGCGTGGATGGCGTCGCGCACGCGGGGATAGATCTGCTGATTCCATTTGCGGCCGCTAAACACGCCGTAATG
>CAIOLZ010000389.1 GCA_903859265.1 uncultured beta proteobacterium | reverse complement strand
TCAGGATGAGTTGGGCCAGCGAGCGTACTTTTTGATCGGTCGTGCGGCGCACGATGTGGTGCGCCGTGATCTGGTTCGGATGCTCAATGCCTGCGGCCTGTACCAGTTCCTGCAAGGCGTGCAGGGTTTCGCGATGGAAGTTGAAAACACGGGTGGCCTTGTCGGGCACCACCAGCGACTGCTGGCGCACCGGGTCCTGGGTCGTGACCCCGGTGGGGCAATGGCCGGTGTGGCAGTTTTGGGCTTGAATGCAACCCAGCGCAAACATGAAACCGCGCGCACTGTTGCACCAGTCCGCACCCAAAGCCATCAGGCGCGCAATGTCAAAAGCGCTGACCACTTTGCCTGCCGCGCCGATCTTGATCTGGTCGCGCAGTCCGACCCCGCGCAGCGTGTTGTGCACCAGCAGCAACCCCTCCTGCAGGGGCGATCCGACGTGGTCCGTGAACTCCACCGGCGCTGCACCGGTGCCGCCCTCGGCACCATCGACGACGATGAAGTCGGGCGTGATGCCGGTAGCCAGCATGGCTTTGACCATCGCGAACCATTCCCAGGGGTGGCCGATGCAGAGCTTGAAGCCGGTGGGTTTTCCGCCTGACAAATTACGCAGCTTTTCGATGAACTGCATCATCTCCACCGGCGTTGAAAACGCGCTGTGCGATGCTGGCGAGACGCAATCCACCCCGACCGGAACGCCGCGTGCGGCAGCAATTTCTTCGGTGACCTTGGGGCCTGGCAGCACACCGCCGTGACCCGGCTTGGCGCCCTGGCTGAGCTTGAGCTCAATCAGTTTGACCTGCGGATCGCGGGCGTTGGCGGCGAATTTTTCGGCGTTGAAACTGCCGTCATCATTGCGGCAACCAAAATAGCCGGAACCGATTTCCCAGACGAGATCGCCGCCATGCACGCGGTGGTGCACCGAGATGCTGCCCTCGCCGGTGTCGTGCGCGAAGCCGCCACGCTTGGCGCCGGCATTGAGCGCCAGAATGGCGTTGGCACTGAGCGCGCCGAAACTCATGGCCGAAATGTTGAACACGCTGCAGGCGTAGGGCTGCGCGCGCTGCGCGCCGATGGTGACCCGGAAGTCATGCGAAGCCACCTTGGACGGCGAGACCGAATGGTTGATCCATTCGTACCCTTCAGCATGTACATCCTTCTGGGTGCCAAAGGGCCGTTTATCCGGTTCACCTTTGGCGCGCTGGTACACCAGCGAGCGCTGGGCGCGTGAGAACGGCGTTGCCTCACTATCGCTTTCAATAAAGTACTGGCGAATTTCGGGGCGGATGAATTCCAGCGCGAATCGCAGGTGACCGATGACCGGGTAATTGCGCAAAATGGAGTGGTGTTTCTGGGTTTGGTCATAAACACCCAGGGCCACCAGCAGGCCAAATACCAGCACCGGCCAAAGGCTGGCGTGCACGATCAGCGCGCTCAACAGGCTGAGCAGAAGGCCCAGGCAGCACAGCAAAAAAACGGTGTACCGGATGGGGTAAATCTTGTTGAGGGTTGGAAACATTATTTTTCGCTCCTAGGGCGCGACAATACCAGCCATCCAAGCACTTTTGACACCCCATGCCAACAAATATTGACGCGCCACAGACCGCCCCGTCCACGCCTGCTGATGGGGCGCTGGGGCCCGAAGATTTTGATGCCATCGATGCCATTCTGGACGACCTGCGCACGCGTTTTGACGAAACGCCGCAATGGGAATTTTGTGAAGGATTTATGGCCGCGCTGATTGCATGCCGGCGCCCGATACCGGCGTCTGAGTACTTCGCCGTATTGCTCGAAGTGGGAGAAGAAAAGCACCCCTTTTCACCCTTCGCGTCAGCCCAGCAGCAAGCGCAATTCATGGATTTGTGGTCGCGCCGCTGGGCTGAAATTGTGCGGGGCCTGAGTGCAGATGTGCAGAGCCTGGACGACGCGCGGGCCTACCATCCTGAGGTCATGGACGTGCGAGGCGCGGTGGCGTCACTGCCGCCTGCGGAACGTGAAGAAATGGAAGGTGAAGACTTGCCCTCTTTTGCGCAGGTATGGGCGGTCGGCTTTATGTACGCGGTGGAAAGTTGGCCCGACGAGTGGAGCGCGCCGCGCGACAGGGAGGCTCATAAATTGCTGGACAGTGCCTTGCAAAGCATCGTCGCCTTGACCGAGGACGACACCGAGCCGCCCACGCTGGCGGTGTTCGATGCGGACGGCGCACCGAGTGTGAGCGAACTGCGATTTAACCAGTTTGCCGATGCGGTGTGGGCGGTGTATGACCTGCGGGACATGTGGCAACAATTCGGACCCCGGGTAGAGACCCTTCGCAAAGCGGTGACCCCTGGTCGCAACGATCTATGCCATTGTGGCAGCGGAAAAAAATTCAAAAAGTGCCACGGCGCGTGAGCTACCAGGGCAGCACCGTGCCATCGTGGTTGTAAAAGCCGCCGTTGGCGTTGGCATCGAGCCCCTCGATGACCGTCAACAAGCGCTGCGCCGCTTCCTGTGGCGTGACAATTTTCAATCCCGTTTTGGAAAACGGCGCTGACAGTGGCGTGGCCACCGTGCCCGGATGCAGCGCCACACACAGCGCCTCGGGCGTACGCCGGCGAAGTTCAATCGCTGCGGTATGTACCAGCTGGTTTAACGCGGCCTTGCTGGCACGGTAGCTGTACCAACCACCCAAATGGTTGTCGCCAATGCTGCCCACTTTGGCTGACAAAGTGGCAAACACCGCACGTCCGTCGCGCGCCAGAAGCGGCAAAAAATGCTTCATCAAAAGTGCCGGGCCGATCGCGTTAATGGCAAAAGACTGCGCCATGGCGCCGGCATCGATTTGCAGCCAGCTTTTCTCAGGCTGCTGGTTGTGGTCGTGCAGGGTGCCGGTAGCG
>CAIOLZ010000388.1 GCA_903859265.1 uncultured beta proteobacterium | reverse complement strand
GCGGTGGTCGATCATCGCCGCCAGCGAAGTTGATTTGCCCGACCCGGTGCCGCCCACCACCAGCACCAGTCCGCGCTTGTTCATGATCACTTCTTTAAGGATCGGCGGCAGCGCCAGTTTCTCGAAATTCGGAATTTCAGACGCAATGGTGCGCACCACCATTGCCACATTTTGCTGTTGCACATAGACATTGACGCGAAAGCGCGAAACCCCCGGGATCGAAATCGCGAAGTTGCACTCCATCTCTTTGGCAAATTCCTCGCGCTGGCGCTCGTTCATCATCGCATGCGCAAAAGCCCGGGTCACGTCGGGACTCAGCTTCTGGTTGGACAGCGGCTGCATCGTGCCATTGGCTTTCATGCTGGGCGGGAAGTCGGCGGAAATAAACAGGTCGGAGCCCCCCGCCTGGCTCATGGCTGCCAGCAGCTTGTGCATGTAGCCGCGGGCTTGGTCGTCGGTCAGTGTGGACATCGGATGGGTGAAATGGAAGGCCGGCAAAAAGCGCCCCGTGAAGTATCTTCGCCAACGCGCCAGCGGTCAAATCAGTGATCTGCCGCGGTGAATGCAGACCTCCGGGCAAGCGCCGCAGTCCCTTAACTGGGTCACAATATTCCGACCAAATAGCGAGGGGTGGTCCATGGAAACCAGAGTATTTGCAAGCGTGGCGCTTTGGCTGGGTTTTGGCCTGGCAGCGGCCTTCAGTACCAGCACGGCGCAAGCCCAAAACGGTGCCATTGCACCGGAAAACCCGGGTTTGGCCAGCGTGGTGACACCCGCGCAGGAAGGTACGGTGAAGGTTTTTAACCGGGATGTCTTTACCTTCCGTTCCAGCCTGTTTGGCATTTCTGCGCCCGATCGGGCGCGCCGTGCCAGCGCACGCATCCATGAGCAAATCGAGGCCACAGGCGCGCAAGTTGTTACGCTCAAGCCCGACAGCCAGGTGATTCTGGTGCAAATTGACGGTGCTACCTCGTTTGCCATCACGCCCTCCGACGTGGACCCCACCGAGGGCAACACGATGGAGATCGAGGCTGCACGGGCCAAGACGGTGCTGGAAACCATCATTGGCGAGAGCCGGGAAAGCCGCAACCTCAACGCCATGCTGCACGACGCCCTGCTGGCGTTGGTGGCCACAGTGGTTGCCACCGTGGCCTGGTTTCTGGCCGTGCGGGTTCGGGGATTTTTAACCAAGGCATTGCTGGATCTGTCGCAAAAACATTCCGAAAAAGTCGAACTCGGTGGCGTCAAGCTCCTGTCGGCCGAACGTGTGTCACGCGTGGTGCAAATGGGCATCAATGGCCTCTTCCGCCTGCTCCTGTTTATCCTTTTTTACAACTGGCTGAGCTTCGTGCTGTCGCGCTTTCCCTTCACCCGCCCATGGGGTGAGGCGCTGCGTGGATTCCTGTTCGAGCTGATCGCCAGCATCGGCGACGCAGTCTTCAAGGCGGTTCCCGGCATCATCACCGCGCTGGCGATTTTCTACATCGCGCGCTGGGTCAACCGACTTCTGAGTGCATTTTTTGAACGGGTCCGGCTCGGGCAAATTCAAGTGGCCTGGCTCGACGCCGACGTTGTCGTGCCGACCCGGCGCATCACGACATCGCTGGTCTGGCTGTTTGCGCTGGCCATGGCCTATCCGTATCTGCCGGGCTCGGACACTGAAGCGTTCAAGGGTCTCTCGGTGCTGGCCGGGTTGATGATTTCCCTGGGTGCTTCCAATCTCGTCGGCCAGGCAGCCAGCGGGCTGATACTGACGTATGGCAAGGTGTTTCGCAAGGGCGAGTTTGTGTCGATCGCGCAATACGATGGCACCGTGACCGAAATAGGCATGTTCACCACCCGCATCCGCACCGGATTGGGCGAAGAAATCACCATTGCCAACAGCAAGATTCTGGACTCCACCACCAAAAATTATTCGCGCGCCGTCAAGGGCGCAGGCTTTGTTCTGGACACCACGGTGACGATTGGCTACGACACCCCCTGGCGGCAGGTCAATGCGCTGCTGATCGAAGCCGCGCGGCGTACGCATGGCGTCCTGAACGATCCGGCGCCGGTGGTATTTCAGACCGCTTTGTCTGACTGGTACCCCCAATACCGGCTGGTTTGCCAGGCGATTCCGACAGACCCGCGCCCGCGCGCACTTTTGCTGTCCAATTTGCTGGGCAACATTCAGGACGTGTTCAACGAATACGGTGTACAAATCATGTCTCCGCAGTATTTCCAAGACCCCGTGGAACCCAAGATCGTCAAACCTGAAAACTGGTATCCCGCACCTGCGGTGAAACCGCCCGACGCATGAATTGGGCGTCGCAGGTCTGGTACATCGTGCGCAGCGAAGCTGCGTTTTTTGCACGTTTTCCGAAGCTGCTGGTGGCCACAGGACTGGTCGCTTTGCTGCCGGCCTTTTACGCCCTGATTTATCTCGCCAGCGTCTGGGACCCGGCGGGCAAGACTGCCGCACTGCCGGTGGCCCTGGTGAATTTGGACAGTGGCGTGGAATACCGCGAGCATGTCTTTAACGTCGGCTTCGAAGTGGCCTCTGCATTACGCCAAAAAAAGACCTTTGGTTTTCAAGATTTCAGCGATGAACAGGAAGCCCGCCGTCTGGTGCGCGAGGGCAGGTTGGCGTTTGCGCTGATCATCCCAAGCGACTTCAGTTCCAACGCAGTTCCGGGGCAACAGGAGGGCGCCGGCAAACTGGTCATTTATACCTCGGAGGGTAACAATTTCGAGAGCGCGCTGATTGCCAAAGCCTTTGCGCGCGAGCTGGATCACGATGTGAATACAACCCTCAATGCGCGGCGCTGGAAACTGGTGCTGTCGCGGGCCGCGGGCTCGCAACACAGCGTCGATCAGTTGCACCAGGGCATGCAACAGTTGCGCGATGGAGCGCACGAGTTGTACAAGGGCGCTGCCCAGATTGACAGCGGCGCCAACCAAAATGCCAAAGGCAGCGCGAAGCTGGCAAGCGGCGTGGGGCAACTCACGGGCGGCGTCAAACAACTCGGTGCCGGTCTGCGAACGATGGACGCCAACCGTCCGCGCGGCCAGGACCTGACCAGGCTGCAAAGCGGTGCCGAAGCGCTGGCGGCTGGCCACGTGGAGCTGGGTCAAGGTCTTGCCGAGCTGCAAAGCGGCACGCAAAAAATGCGCGACGAACTCGGCGCCTACCGCAGTGAGGCTGGCAGCAGCCTGTTTACGCCGACCCGGGTAAGCGATGGGCTGGACCAATTGTTCAACGGCGTGGTCCAGCTCGACAATGGGTTGGGAGTCGCATCGGAGGGCCAGAAAAAATTGGCGGAGGGTGCCGGCAAACTCAGCGTTGGCGTGACCGCATTGACAAACGGTGTGCGGACTATGAACACCGGGCTGCGGACCATGGTTACCAAATTGCCGGATGACAGCCAACTCGACGAATTGGGCAATGGCGCTCAAACCCTGGCCAATGGCAATGCCGCACTGGCCGACGGCACACAAAAGCTCAAGGCAGGCACGTTGCGCCTGGAGGCCGGACTCGATCTCGTGGCGCGTTCATTGCCCTACACCATTGACGAACCCGGGGGCAGCGCACAGGGACTGGCCAACTCGGTCAAGCCGGTGCTCGAAGTGGCCGCAGCAGTGCCCAACAGCGGTAGCGCGTTTGCCGCAAACCTGATCCCCGCTGCCTTGTGGTTAGGTGCCAGCGTGGCGGCGTTTTTGATTAATGTGCGGGTGCTTGCGCGGCAGGCAAAGCGTTTTTCGCGGTCCGCCCAATTGCTGGGAAAAACTGCCATTCCCGCATTGATCGTATCGGCGCAGACCCTCCTGATTTATGCCGCGCTGCGCTGGGTGCTGGCAATTCATATCACGATGCAACTGCCGTTTGTGCTGTGCTTGCTGGTATCGGCACTGACGTTTTTGAGCATCGTGATGGCTCTGACGCGCGCGCTGGGCGATGCGGGCAAAGCGCTGTCGATGGTACTTTTGGCGGTGCAGCTGTCGTCGAGTGGCGGCATATTGCCGGTGGAATTGAGTGGCAGCGTGTTCGCCGCCATCAGCCCATGGCTACCGATCACCTGGGTCGTCCTGGCCATCAAGGCAACGCTGTTTGGAGCCTACGACGGTGCCTGGCAAGTTGCTATTGAACTGGTGGGACTGGCCGGCTTGGTTGCACTGTGCCTGGCAACCTGGATCGGACGCTGGCGCTATGTGAAATCCTCGACCGTGCGACCCGCGGTCGATTTTTAGCGGGTTGCCGCTCCAAAATTTCGCATGAAATGCACCCGGACCGTGGTGCCCCGTCCAGGTTCGCTGTACACCGAGATCTGGCCTTGCAAGGTTTTCAACACGATGCCATGCACGATATTCATGCCCAGGCCCGTCCCGCCCTGACCGAGCTTGGTGGTGAAGAACGGGTCATAAATGCGTCTGGAGGTATCCGCATCCATACCTTCTCCGAAATCCTTGACGGACAGCTCAAAACTTTCTGGCGTGGCGCCCACTCCCGTTTTGACCTCGATCACGCCTCCTTTGCCCTGGGGATAGCCGTGCAGCACCGCGTTCATCACCAAATTGGTGAGCACCTGGCCATAAGCGCCGGGAAAACCGTCGCAACGTATGTCCGCTTGCAGGTCGAGCGACAGGGTGCAGTTGGCCTTGCGCAAGGCAGGTGACAAGGTG
>CAIOLZ010000387.1 GCA_903859265.1 uncultured beta proteobacterium | reverse complement strand
TGTCACCGAAACCACCGTCCCGTCTGGCGATAATCCGACCCAGTGAACTTCCGAAAATTCAGCACACTGCAATTCGCTCTTGGGGCATCCATCGCGGTGCATGCAGTCGTGTTGTCGGTGCGTTTTGTCGATCCGGAAGCATTCAAGCGGGTGCTTGAGGACACGCCGCTGGAAGTGATTCTGGTCAACGCCCGCGGCGACGAAAAGCCGGTCAAGGCACAGGCCATCGCGCAGGCCTCGCTGGCTGGCGGTGGTGAAGCCGAGTCCGGCCGCGCCACCAGCCCGTTGCCGCCCTCCGAATTCGCCGACAGCGGTGACACCCAGGAACAAGTCGAAGCCAGCAAGCTGCAAAACATGCAGGAGGAGCAGACGGCGCTGCTGAGTCAGATCAAAAACCAGCTGGCAACGCTGCCGCCGAGCGAGCCCAAACAGCAGTCCAGCAAGCCCGAAAAAACCGAGCGCGAAGAAAAGCGCAAGCAACTCGCCAAAGTGCTGGCGGAAATCGAGCGCCGCATCAACAGTGAAAACTCCCGACCCAAAAAACGCTACGTCAGCCCGGCAGTGCGGGAAGAGGTCTATGCGGTTTACTACGACAACCTGCGCCATGCCATCGAAGAGCGGGGAACCGACAATTTCCCCACTTCAGGCGGCAAAAAACTCTATGGCGAACTCACCATGATCGTGACCGTCAACTACGACGGGCGCGTGCTGGAGACCGAGATTGTGGAAAGCTCGGGCTCGCGCGCACTGGACCGCCGTGCGGCGGCCATCGCCCGCAGTGCCGGACCGTTCGGGCCGTTTACCAAAGCCATGCGCCAGAAAGCGGACCAGATTCTGGTGGTCTCCCGTTTCAAATTCACGCGCGATCAGACGCTCGAAGCCAAGGTCTCCGAAGGCCCATGAAAGCAGCTTGGCGTTGGCTGGGGCTGTGCATTCTGGTGCTGGTGGCACTGGAGCTTTATTTCCTCGGGCACATCCTACTCATGGCACGCATGGCGCCACAGTCCACGGCCTTCCAGCGTTCACAGGCATGGCAAATTGCGCAGTCCAAGGGACATTTGCCCTGGAGCCAGCATTGGGTTGACTACGACCAGATTTCTGACAACCTCAAGCGCGCCGTGATCGCTTCCGAGGACGACGGATTCACCAGCCACGACGGGATCGACTGGGATGCGCTGCAAAAGGCCTGGGCCAAGAACTCCAAGGTCGAACAGCGCGCGGAGCAAAAAGGCGCCACCAAAGCACCCAAAGTGGTGGGCGGCTCCACCATCACGCAGCAGCTCGCCAAAAACCTGTTTCTCTCGGGGGAACGCAATCTGTTTCGCAAGGGCCAGGAGTTTGTCCTGACGATGGCGCTCGAAGCCTGTCTGAGCAAGCAGCGCATTCTGGAGATTTACCTCAATAGCGTGGAATGGGGCGAAGGCGTTTTTGGCGCGGAAGCTGCTGCGCAGCATTACTTTCGCAAACCCGCGAGCAAGCTCAATGCCTTTGAGGCGGCGCGACTGGCAGTGATGCTGCCACGCCCCAAATATTTCGAGAAACTGCCCAATTCAGGCTACATCAGCGCGCGCGCGACCGTGATCGTGGGTCGTATGCCGGATGCGCAATTGCCGCGCTAGGCAACCCGATATCATCGCCGCCATGCGTGCCAAGATCATGGGTTATTTCCTGCTCGGTCTGGTCCGGTTGCTGACCGGATCGCAGGCGCGTTGGGTCGGATGTCCGCCCAAAGCGGAGCAGCGCATCTACTTCGCCAACCACCAGAGCCATGCCGATCTGGTGATGATATGGGCGGCACTGCCCCAGGAATTGCGCAACGTCACGCGCGCCATTGCCGCGCGAGACTACTGGACCAAAACGCCTTTGCGTCAATGGCTCACCACCGCCGTTTTCAACGTCATCTACGTGTC
>CAIOLZ010000386.1 GCA_903859265.1 uncultured beta proteobacterium | reverse complement strand
TGCACGACGACGTCAATGTGCTGCTGGCCCAATGGAAGCAGGACCAGGGCGAACTGCTTCGCCGCTTCGACCTCAACCACGACGGCGTGGTCGATCAGCAGGAGTGGGAATTGGCACGTCGCCTGGCAACCGGTACGGTCGAAAAAGAACACCGCGCCATCCGGGAGCGCACAGGGGTCAACATGTTGCGTTCGCCGCAGGACGGGCGACCTTTTTTGCTGTCACCCCTGTCAGGGCAAAGTTTGCGTCGGCGCTATCTGATCTGGAGTGCGCTGCACATGGCGGTGGCCCTGGGCGCTGCATATATTGCTTCCAGACTGTTGGTCAGGTCCTAGCCTGCGCGACGCAAAGCTGGCCGTTAACCTCGGTTGCGTGGCTGTCACGGAGGTAAGTTGGTTGGCGAGGCAAGCGAAGGCTGATCAGCGCGGCCACCACCATCATTGCCGTCACATACCAGTAAAAGGCCGACTCGTTGCCGAGCGACTTCAATCCCAGTGCAACATATTCCGCTGATCCCCCGAAGAGTGCGTTGCCGATGGCATAGGAGAGGCCGACTCCCAGGGCACGCACCTCCACCGGAAACAGCTCGGCTTTCACAATACCGCCCACCGAGGTGTAGAAGCTGATGATGGTGAGCGACACCATGATCAGCGCACCCGCGACCAGCGGATCGGAGACGCTCTGCAAGGCCATCATGACGGGCACTGTTGTCAGCGAACCCAGCACGCCAAACAGCAGCATGTTGTTGCGACGGCCGATACGGTCGGACAGGGCGCCGAACACGGGTTGCAGGCACATGTACAGGAACAGGCAGACCGTCATCACGTTGCTCGCAGTCTTGACCGGCATGCCCGCTGAGTTCACCAGATATTTCTGCATGTAGGTGGTGAAGGTGTAAAAAATCAGCGAGCCGCCGGCGGTATAGCCCAGCACCGTCAGAAATGCTGTCTTGTGATGTTTGAACAGAACCGCAACGCTGCCCGCATCCTTGTTGTCACGGGTGTCTTTGCTGGTGGTCTCGGTCAAAGTACGGCGCAAGGCCAGCGCAACCAGAGCCGTCAGCGCGCCCATCACAAATGGAATGCGCCATCCCCATGCCTTGAGATCGGATTCACTCAGTACCTGCTGCAAAACGACAACCACCAACACCGCCATCAGCTGACCGCCAATCAGGGTCACGTATTGAAACGAGGAATAGAAACCACGGCGGCCGCGCATCGCAATTTCGCTCATATAGGTGGCCGTTGCACCGTACTCACCGCCTACCGACAAGCCCTGAAACAGCCGGGCCAGCAGTAGTAATACGGGAGCGAACACACCGATCGTGTTGTAGTTCGGCAGGCATGCAATCAGCAGCGAGCCAAAACACATCATCAGCACGGACATCACCATAGACGTCTTGCGGCCCTTGCGGTCTGCAATCCGCCCGAACAACCACCCTCCGATAGGGCGCATCAGGAACCCGGCAGCAAACACGCCGGCGGTATTGAGAAGCTGGGTATTCGGATCCGACTTTGGGAAAAAAGCGGGCGCAAAGTAAATGGCGCAAAACGCATAGATATAGAAATCAAACCACTCGACGAGGTTTCCGGCAGACGCCGCAACAATGGCGAAAATGCGATGGCGCTGTTCAGATGAGCTGTAGTCCTGCGACACTGACATGATGAGAATCTCCCCCGACCGATCCGCGACATTGCGGTTTGTTCCATCGGGAAAGTGTCAGTTTTTGTGCGAACGGAGTAATCCGTAGCTTTGCTTCAAACGACCGCGTAAAACTACGCACACCGGTTACAGCCCGAGCAGGGCTGCGCGAAGATCGGTTTTTCGGGCTTTCGGATCGAGCCAGATCTTGAAAAATGCCTCGCTAAAGGACGCGTCAGAGGTTTCCCCCAGTAACCTGCCGTTCAAAAAGAATCGTGCACCTGCCGCCGGCACGTGCACACCAATCAAACGGTCTCCGCTTTTCACATCCACGAACAGGTTTTTCAGAATCGCCGACCATGCACTCACCTGGTCCGGAGTGGCCGCGCTGATGCGGGACATCTCAACCAGGGAAGTATTGTCAATGTCCGTGGCGGTAACGTTTGTGGTGTAAGTGATATCCAGAGCAAATGGCTTGGTGAAACTGAAATTACCAGCCGCAGCGGCTGGCAGCCAAAGTGTTATGTCATACGCCTTGAAACCGAAAAACCTGAGGCTCGATGAGCCCTTTGCTTTCCAGCCTGAGCCATACGTAGTCAGTTCCGCAGGAGCCTCATCCGAGGGAAACGTCTTCTTTGAGGCGGAGGCGGGAGTAGCCGGCGCATTGTCATGGGCGAAAGACGTGAGTGGGAACCCGCAAGCAAGAAAGACAGGCATCCAATAAAGTGCTTTTTTGACCATGGCATTACAAACCTTTTGTGATGGCAGGGCAGAGAACCAGAGGCTCTGGAGCCCTGATTTTTAGCCGACCGAAGGTAAATTGCAACTATCTGGTTCAAAAAATTACCATATGGTTTCTGGCAAAGGCCACACCCCAACGGCGACGCGCAAGGTGGTCACCAAACCGGTCGTTCACTTTACAGTGTGCATGGGTAACATGCGCCTGATGCGAAAGCCTGACTGAATTGACGGACGGGAAAAATCATGGAAGACAACAATCGGTATGACACGCTGGGCCGTCTCGAGGATTTGCCACAGGCCTACCGCGACCAACTCACCCAACGCAACCTGGTTCCCCTTTGGCCCAGTCTGCGCGGCGTGTTGCCGCCCAATATCCCGACGCGCAAGACGCAGACCACGCATTGGCCCTACCGCGAGGTACGGGAGTTGTTGCTGCAGGCGGGCGAATTGACACCCATCGAAAAGGCAGAGCGCCGCGTGTTGGTGCTGGCCAATCCGGGGCATGGTCTCACCAATATGCAAGCGAGCGCGGCGATGTACCTGGGTATGCAACTGCTGCTGCCCGGCGAACTGGCACCGGTGCACCGGCACACGCCCAATGCGGTGCGCATGGTGGTCGAGGGTGAGGGCGCCTGGACGCTGGTGGGTGGCGAGAAGTGTCCGATGCAGCGTGGCGACCTGATTCTCACGCCCACTGGCCTGTGGCATGAACACGGTCATGATGGCAAAGACCCGGTGATTTGGCTCGACGTGCTGGATCTGCCATTGGTCTATTACACGGAAACTTCTTACCACCTGGAGGGACAAAGCCAGAGTGTCATATCCGGCCAGGGTTTTAAGGCCTATGCCAGAGGTGGTCTGGCACCCACCAAAGTGTTTCAGCGATCGGACAAGACCTACCCCATGCTGCGCTATCCCTGGCCCGATGCCAAGGCGGCATTGCTATCACTGGCCCAGGAGCAAACGGGACCGGACGCTGTGCAGGTCACCTATATCAATCCTGAAACGGGTGCAGATGCGCAAAACATTCTGGGCTTTTATGCGCTCATGTTGCGTCCCGCCGAGACACTGCGCCTGCCGGCGCGTTCCCCCGCGCAGGTGTTCCATCAAATCGAAGGACAGACCGATGTGCGGGTGGAGGCCAAGGCCTTTACGATGGTTGAGGCAGATACCTGCTGCGCCCCGGGCTACACGGCAGTGACGCTTAAAAACAGATCGGCGAGCGCGCCGGCATTCTTGTTTATCGCGGATGAAGCGCCACTGCATCGAAAGCTCGGCGTGTACGAGGACCGGGGATGAAACTCTATAGCTTTTTTCGCAGCGGCACGTCGCATCGCCTTCGTGTTGCGCTCAATCTCAAGGGCCTGCGCTATGAGTACGTGGCGATCGACCTGCGCAAGAATGAGCACCAGAGCGATGCCTTTAAAGCACTCAATCCGCAGGGGCTGGTGCCCGCACTCGTCGATGCCGATCACGTGCTGACGCAATCCGTGGCCATCATTGAATGGCTCGAAGAGCGCTACCCATCACCCCCGCTATTGCCCACGGATACCAATGACCGTGCGCAGGTGCGGGCCATGGCAGCCATCGTCGGTTGCGACATTCATCCGGTCAACAACAAGCGCATTCTGGACACCTTGCGTGCCAGCTTCGGGGCTGATGAGGCAGCCATCAACGCGTGGTGCGGTCGATGGATTGGCGATGGCTTCGATGCCTATGAAGCCCTGCTGGCAGCAGATACCCGGCGCACGGGTTATAGCTTCGGCAACGCGCCGAC
>CAIOLZ010000385.1 GCA_903859265.1 uncultured beta proteobacterium | reverse complement strand
GTCAGCCGGGCCGTTGCAAGGTCACCCAGGCTTGCTTGTGCGCTGTCACCGGCAGCCTCTACCGAGCGCCCCACACGCCCCCAGAAGTCAGGCACCCAACCGGCCTGAAAGGCCCAGGTGTGCGAAGGTCCCTCTGCAGGCGCGCCCTGCGAAAAAACCAGTGATCGGCCCTCCGTGGCTGATACGCCAAGAGTCGGCAGATAGGCGGCCTGCGCGGCCGGAACCAGAGACAGTGCCTGCCGGTATTGCGCCTGGGCCTGTTTCAAGGTCTGGTTAGCCTTGTCAGACTGGTCCACAAGGTCATTCAGAAAACTGTCGGCGAAACCGGTCCACCAGCGTTCACTCACATCCACCTGCCCGGGGCTGGCCACCTTCCAGTTCAGGTTTTCCTTCAACGCCGGTGTGGTGTTGTCCGCCAGCGCGTCAGGCCGCTTGTAATCCGGTCCTGCTGCACAGCCACACAAGACCAGTGAGATAGCGGCGACCAGACTGATTCCAAAACGGGATTGACCCTCGTGCATATCGAGCTTCCTTGAAGATCGGTAAATGTAACGGGTGGTCTCCAACGTCAAGCTGACACCAAAATGACAATATTGTCAGTTTTCGCCACTCACGGAAACCACCCGCCGGGCCGCAACCTGTCTTCCAAGAAAACCGAGCGAATCAGCAGGCCGATTGGGTCTGCCGTTGCAGACTCTGGACCTCGAAGCTGCCAGCAATCTTTGCCGGCAAAGTCTTGTGCAGTCAGCTTCGAAGTGACTTCAATCACTGTTTTTTCAGGTCTTTGCGGTCCTGATGGATCTGCTTCTTGTCCTCATGGATTTGCTTTTTATCCTGATGGATCTGGGTCTTGTCTTCGTGGATTTGTTTTTTGTCCTGGTGAATCTGTCTCTCATTGGCATTGATGTGCTTGTCTTCCTTGTGCGCATCCTTGAAGTCACCGTTTTTGCGATCTTGCGCTGCCCGGGCCTGCTCTCTTTGAATGCGCTGTTGGTCTTTAGAAATCTGGGATTTGTCGGTACTTATCTGGCTTCGGTCGTTACCGATCTGCTGGCGGTCATTGCGGATTTGCTGACCATCCTGCCGAATCTGCTGGGTATCCTGACCTTGCTGGTTCGTCTGTGCCATAACGCCCAATGAAGCGCTAAGCAATATTGTGGCCAGGACAGTGGATTTGATAGCGAGTTTGATTGTCATAAATTACTCCGTGTTGAGGGTTGCATCAGACGGTGAGCGTCTGATAATTGGAGTAACGGCAAGTGTCCAAGCCCAGCAGACATAGCTTGTGTAAATGGTTGTAACGAGAGATTCTTACCGCCCAAATTTAAATATGCTCGCTGTAAACCGGTATTGCACCAAAGGTGTTACTACTAGTTGGAAGCATCCCAAAAATGGAAGTCATGCATACCACTGTATGACGAACCGTTTTTACTTGTCCGGCAACCCTGGCCAATCAGAAATTTGAAGATTGACCATCAACATTTCAGGTAACACTCATGTCCATGAAAACTATTGCTTCAACATTTGCAACACTGTCTTTGGTACTAGGGCTAAGCGCATGCGTGGTGACGCCACCCAGTGTGCGGTTCACCCCACCTGCCATCGAAATGGTGGCACCGGTCGCACCGCCACCACCACGTGTCGAGGTGATATCGGCGCCGCCGAGCCACGAGTACTTCTGGGTTTATGGGCATTGGCGCTGGGATGGCCATTCGCACCAATGGCAAGACGGTCACTGGGAGAAACACCATGACCACGAGCACTGGGTTGGTGCCAGGTGGAGTCAGGGTGATCACGGAGTCTGGCAATTTCAGGAAGGGCACTGGCGTCCGGACTGAGTATTTTTCGAACACAAATTGGCAACTTTGAATTGGAATGTATGAAACACTTTATGAAACTCATGGCGATAGCCGTTCTCTGGGCTTGCGCTGCTACTTCTTTTGCGGATCAGTTCGGCAACGGGCTGACGATTCGGTCTGCGCCTGGCGGCAACCAGTTTTGCATGGATGCAAAAGGAGACCAGAAGGGCGATGGAACGCCGGTATTTCTCTGGCGCTGTCACGGTCGGGAAAATCAGCGTTGGACGGTGACGCACAATGTTGATGGCACCAGTGCGATTGTCGGTACCGGTGGGCTGTGCCTGGACGTGCGTGGAAATGGCAAGCAGGACGGAACACCGGTGCAGCTGTGGCAATGCCACTTCGGGGCCAATCAGCGTTTCCGTGTGTATGACGACGGACGCATCCAGGAGGTCGCGTCCGGAAGATGCCTGATGGTGATGCCAGAGTGGGTTGGCGAGATGGACCACGAGCATGAGCATGAAGGCGACTGGGAACGACGCAAGACATGGGAGCATTGGCACGCGCGGGACATCGAACACCTGCGTTTTGCCGAGCGTGATGGCGCTGCCATCGTGATCGATGACTGCCAGCCCAAAGCGCTGCAGTTCTGGCATCCCCAGCAATAACCCAAACGCAGTATGGCTGGCGCCAGGCATATGGGCCTGGCCCCCAGAGCTTCTACATACCCGGCAGAAACGATTCAAAAAACGTTTGACGCTTACCATCGAGCCAACTCAACGTTGGAATCATGCTGATCACAGATGGCCTTCCCATTGCCCAACGCCGTTGGGCATTTCTGGCAATTGCCATCGCCATGTCGATGGCCGTGCTCGATGTCTCCATCGTCAATGTTGCCCTGCCCACTATTGGGCAGGACTTGGGCATAACGGCTGCCGAATCGATATGGATTGTCAATGCCTACCAGCTTGCAATCACGGTCGCTCTTTTGCCTTCGGCAGCGCTGGGCGACAGCCTGGGCTACAAACGGATTTACGGCTGGGGGCTGCTGATTTTTACGCTGGCGTCCCTGGCCTGCGCACAGGCACATTCCATCGGGGTACTGGCGGCCGCCCGTGTGCTTCAGGGACTGGGTGCCGCCGGCATGCTGAGCGTCAATATTGCGCTGGTCCGGTTTATTTATCCGCGCGCCAAGCTGGGCGCAGGTGTTGGTGCCATGTCGCTGGTGGTGGCCGGCGGGTCCGTTGCAGGACCCAGCATCGCCTCGGGCATTCTGGCGTTGGCGCACTGGCAATGGCTATTCCTTATCAACTTGCCGCTGGGTCTGCTGGCCAGCCTGCTTGCCGCCCGCTACCTGCCCGTGACACCGGCTAGCGGCAGAAGTCTCAATACGCAAAGCATTGTGCTCAATGCGCTCACGTTCGGCCCGTTGATCTTCGGTCTGGCCGAATGGGGCCAAGCTGGGCAAAGCCACATTGCAATAGCGCTGACGCTGATCGGATTGGCTTTTGGTGCACTGTTTGTGCGGTATGAGCGTGGTCTGGCAGAACCTATGTTGCCGATTGATCTGCTGAGGATGCCTGTCTTCGCGCTCTCGATGGTGACCTCTGTCAGTTCCTTTGCCGCCCAGGCGCTGGGAATGCTGGCGATGCCCTTTTTCTTTGAGCAAAACCTGGGCCGATCCGGTAGCGAGACCGGGCTTTTAATGACGCCATGGCCGCTGGCCACTGCGCTTATTGCCCCCTGGGCGGGCCGCTTGTCCGACCGCTTCGCACCCGAGCGCGTCTGCAGTGTGGGTCTGTTCATTTTTGGCACCGGGCTTGCATCATTGACGACGCTGGGCAGTGATCCTGGCAACTGGAGCATTGGCTGGCGGGTGGCGCTGTGTGGTCTGGGATTTGGAATTTTTCAGTCGCCCAACAATCGCGTCATCATTGGCAGCGCGCCGCGTGAACGCAGCGGTGGCGCTTCGGGATTGCAGTCCATGGGGCGCACCGTCGGGCAGTCCATCGGTGCAGTAGCCGTCGCCCTTATCTTCAACCTCAACCACACCGCACCAACCGTCTGGATGTGCGGTGTTGCTGCCGTACTCGCCATTGTGGCGGCATGTGTGAGCGCACTGCGGAGCAGTAAACCCGCAGGCGTTTAAATGGGGCTGCTACACACACGCTTTAGGACGAAGTTTCCCCCGTACACTCATGCAGTCCGTAGGTGCATACATGTCTCGATAAGGAGCAAATGATGGGAGTCGTTTTCTGGGTTGTGTTGGCGGTACTGGGGCTCTACCTGATCAGCGTTTACAACGGGCTGGTGGAAGTCAAGAATGCAGTGTCCAAGGCCTGGTCCAATATCGATGTGCTGCTCAAGCAGCGCCATGATGAACTGCCCAAACTCGTCGATACCTGCAAGCAGTACATGCAGTACGAGCAGGCTACGCTGGAGAAGGTGATTGCGGCACGTGCCCAGGTCTCAGCGGCCCGCGAGTCGCAAAACGTGGCAGCGGTTGGTGTGGCTGAAAGCGGTTTGCGCAGCGGCCTGGGTCGCCTTTTTGCGCTGGCCGAAAATTACCCCGACCTCAAGGCCAACGAACAATTTATCCAACTGCAGGCCCGTATCAGCAGTCTTGAAAGTGGCATCGCTGACAGGCGCGAGTTTTACAACGAATCGGTCAATATCAACAACGTGCGGATCGCGCAGTTTCCCGGCGTGCTGGTGGCACGGTTGTTCAATTTCAAAGACTTTGAATTGCTCCGATTCAGTGCCGAAGAACTGCAGGACGTGGACGTGGGTGCACGTTTCAAGGCTTGAGCAAGGTCGGCGGTGGAACTGACAAGCCTGCGCTGGTGGCGCAGCACGCATTTCAAAGGCCTGATTGCAGGCATCTACATCGGGGCTGCCTATTTGGCGTTGGGTGCATTCAGCAAGCGGGCTGACGCAAGCGACCCTGGTCGCCATTGGGCGCTGGTAGCGCTGACCCTGGCTTGCGCTGTCGCCCTGCTGGTCTGGGCGGCGACCTTGCGCCGCGCACGGTCCATCGCCGATATTCCCACCTCACGCATTGCCTCTGCAGCACAGGGCTACGTGGAATTGCAGGGCCGCACTGTTGCGAGTAACCTGATCTTCAGCCCGCTGAGCAAAACCGCGTGTATCTGGTACCGATACCAGGTCTATGAGCGCGAAGCCGGCAAGGACAGGCAATGGCGTGAGGTTGATAGCGGCACAAGCAGCGCAACCTTCGATCTCGACGACGGCAGCGGCCAATGCACGGTAGATCCCGACTATGCAGAAGTCATAGGCGCAGAGGTCAGCACCCGGTATGTGGACAACATCAAGCAGGTGGAGGAATTGCTGCACGGCGGGCGCACCCTGTTTGCGCTGGGCGAATTCACGACGGTGGGTGGTGCAAATGCGGAGCTGAATTTGCACGACGACGTCAATGTGCTGCTGGCCCAATGGAAGCAGGACCAGGGCGAACTGCTTCGCCGCTTCGACCTCAACCACGACGGCGTGGTCGATCAGCAGGAGTGGGAATTGGCACGTCGCCTGGCAACCGGTACGGTCG
>CAIOLZ010000384.1 GCA_903859265.1 uncultured beta proteobacterium | reverse complement strand
CCGACAGCGTTGCCAGCGGGCGGCGGAGTTGATGGCTGCTCCCCTGCTGCTGGAACAGACGATCGCCGTGGCACAGCGCCTGCTGCTGGAGCAATGGCGCCAGCGCCGGGGCCTGATCTTCTGGGCCGTGTTTCCGGCGGCCATGATGTTGCTGTTCGGGCTGGTCTATGCACACAACGCCAGCATGCGTGCCGGGCTCGACGCGGCGGCTGCCGGAATTCTGATGGGCGCAGCACTGTTTTTCAGCTGCCTGGGCGGTACGGTGGCGATCATTGCCGCCGAACGTGAACGCCGCACCCTGCGCCGCCTGCTGGCTTCACCACTGCGTCCGGGTGCGTATTTCATGGGCGTCGTGCTGGCGCAACTGCTTCTGGCAGCCGTACAGGTCGTGATGCTCTACGCCATCGCCTGGCTGATCGGCGCGCGCTATCAGGGCAGTGTGTGGCTGGGCGGGCTCATCTTGCTGGAATCCGTGTTTGCCTATGTGGGTATGGGATTCTTTTTGGGCGCAAGGTTTGCAAGGCGCAGCGAGGAAGTCGTGGTTGCGCTGTCCGCCATCGGCGTGCCCCTGCTGGTATTGGGCGGCACTTTTTTCCCATTTGAAATCATGCCCGGCGCCATGCAGACCGTGGCGCAATTCGATCCCCTGCTCCACATGAACCAGGCTTTCAAGGGCGTTGCGGCATATGGCAGGGGCGTAGCCGAGTTGCGTTTTGAGCTGGCCTTCCTCACGGCGTTTTGCGCTTTGTCATTGCTGCTGGGCGTGCGGTCTTACCGGCATCTGATGGTGGCGGAGCAGCGGGCATGATGGCAGCCCTGCAGATTGAAGGTCTGAGCAAACGCTTTGGCAACCGCCTGGTACTCGACGGTCTGAGTCTGCAGGTTCAACGCGGCGAAGTGCTGGGCCTGCTTGGACCCAACGGTTGCGGCAAGTCCACGGTGCTCAATATTGTTTGCCAGTTGCTGCAGGCCGATGCAGGACAGATTCAACTCCTGGGTGAACCCCTGACAGGCCTGGGCGCACGTGCGCGTGCGCGCGT
Source organism: uncultured beta proteobacterium (assembly GCA_903859265.1). Classification (GTDB taxonomy): domain Bacteria; phylum Pseudomonadota; class Gammaproteobacteria; order Burkholderiales; family Burkholderiaceae_C; genus Allorhodoferax. Next base: position 2,163 of record CAIOLZ010000384.1, on the reverse strand, counting down.
GGGCCTGTGCGCGCAGGACTGTGCGCTTTACCCTGACTTGCTGCCCGCAGAGAACCTGCACTTTTTTGGCCGTCTGCATGGTTTACCCGCCGCCGTTCGCCGGGCGCGGGTTGCCGAACTGATGGAGAGTTTCGGACTCGGCCCCCATGCTGCCACCCGCGCGGGCCAGCTATCGGGTGGCTGGCAACAAAGGCTGCACCTGGCCATCGCCCTGATGCACCGCCCTGAACTGCTGCTGCTCGACGAGCCCACGGCCGCGGTGGACGTGGCCGCGCGGCTGGATCTGTGGCGTCTGATTGATGGGCTGCGCGACGGCGGCACCACCGTCCTGCTGACCAGCCACCAACTGGCCGAGGCCGAGCGGCTGTGCAACCGCATCGCCCTGATGCGCAGCGGTCGTGTCGTGGCGCTGGGCACAGTCGCTGAGCTGGTGGCGCAGGTACCCGGCCAGGCGGTAGCCAGGGTGCAGTCCGGTAACCCCGCAGCGACGGTGCAGCGCGCCCAAAGCCTGGGCTGGACCGCGCAAAAAGCATCGGGTCAACTGCACTTTTTGCTGCCCAGTCGGGCGAGCCTGCGCGACGTGGTGGACGCGCTCGATGGCCCGGAGGTCACTGCAGTCAGCGTGCAGGCGGTAAGCCTGGAGGACGCCTACCTCAAACTGCTTGGCGAAGCTGCAGTATTGGAATAATGTGTGCCGTGCGGCCATGGCAGGGAGGCAGCACTTGGTTACTTTTCTTTACTCACCGACAAAGTAACTGGCGTCAACTGCGTGGAAGATCCCAGCGTTGCAAGCTGCAACTACAAAGCATCCATACAGGGAGATTCACATGCCAGGCATCCGACCCTTCAAGCTGCGTGTGCTGTGGATTCCGATAGTGCTTTTGCAGGCCGTAACAGTTCTGGCCCAGTCCAGCACACAGGCCGAGGCCTTGCATGCGGTCAACCGCATCAGCTTCGGCCCGGCGCCGGGGGAAGTGGCTCGCGTCATGCAGATTGGCGTGGACCACTATATCGAGGAGCAATTGAACCCCGAACGCCTGGCCCTGCCCGCGCAACTCAGCCAGCAACTGGACTCCCTGACCACCACCCGCCTGTCGCAGGATGATCTGATCAACCAATACCGTGAGGCGCAGCGCGCCGCCCGAGCAGACAGTGAGGCAGGCAAGGAACAGCGGCGCGAGATGGTTCAAAACCTGACTCTGCAAGCCGGCGAAGCCCGCCTGATACGTGCGCTACAAAGCCCGCGCCAGCTCGAAGAGGTCATGGTGGACTTCTGGTTCAACCATTTCAATGTGTTCAGCGGCAAAGGCCTGGACCGGGTGCTCGTCGAGAGTTACGAGCGCGAAGCCATACGTCCCCATGCCATGGGCCGATTTCGCGACCTGCTGGGCGCCACCGCCCGCCATCCCGCCATGTTGTTCTACCTGGACAACTGGCTGTCGGTTGCGCCTGGCTACCGGCCACCATACAGAACCCCGGCCCTGGTCAAAACAGGTGGCCTGAATGAAAACTACGCCCGCGAATTGATGGAGCTGCACACCCTGGGCGTTGACGGCGGCTACAACCAGACCGACGTGACCGAACTGGCCCGGATGCTCACGGGCTGGACCATCAATCCGCGCAGAGGCAGTGGAGGTTCTGTCTTTTACTTTGATGGATCCCGGCACGACACGGGTACCAAAAACTGGCTTGGCCGCACCGTGGGTGATCGCGGCCAGGCAGAAGGCGAATGGGCACTGGACCTGCTGGCGGCCGCGCCTGCCACGGCGCACCACATCAGCTACCAGCTTGCCCAGTACTTTGTCAGCGATACACCACCTGTCGCGCTGGTGGACCGGCTGGCCAAGCGCTTTCAGGAAACCGGAGGAGACATTCGCTCCGTGTTGAGAACCCTGTTCACCAGCCCGGAGTTCCGCGATCCCAATGTCTACAACCTGAAGTTCAAAACGCCGTACCGCTACTTGCTATCTTCGGTGCGCGCGTCCGGCTTGCCTGTCACCAACGTACGCCCTTTGCTGGCGACCGCCAACCAGCTCGGCATGCCGCTGTATGGCTGCCAGACCCCGGATGGCTACAAAAATACCGAAGAGGCCTGGCTCAATCCGGATGCAATCACGCGCCGGGTGAATTTTGCGGTGGCCTTTGCGTCGGGCAAGCTGCCAT
>CAIOLZ010000383.1 GCA_903859265.1 uncultured beta proteobacterium | reverse complement strand
CCTTGCGGCGGCGTTTTGCGCTCGAGCAGTAGTACACCTCGCTCAAGTTCAAAAATTGTTACGACTGACAAAAACAGTTGACCAACAGGTTGGTGCTTGGACCAATTCAGGACTTTTGACGACGGATTTGGTTTTCCGTTCCGAAGTTCAGAAATGACGTTGGTATCCAAGATGAACATTCGTACCCTTAACCGAACTGTACTTCCGGGCTGATCAAGTTAAGAGGCGCAGGATCAAACTCGATACCTTCGCCGCCGGGAATTGCGTTCATGGCGTCGAAGAGGGACTCGTCGGATTTTCCGGACAAGCGGTGGTACTGCTCAATGGAGAGCAGGGCGTAAGCTGGCTTACCACGGTCGGTAATGAACACTGGTCCATCCACGGCGGCACGTTTAGCGGCAGACACATCGCGAGTGAATTCACGGCTAGAAAAGGTGTGCATTCCCACGATTCGCTCCTTCAGTTTTCAATGCTTGTATGTTATGACAAATTCGCTGAAATAGCAATTTCCAAGATGAAAATCATTCCTCTCAACGCAACCGAAAAAAGACCCAAAGGTCGTGAGTACCTCTAAAGTGCGATTAAAGGTGCTCAAATTTTCTGCGGGTGAACTGTGACATTTGTTTTAAAGTGGCCTTGCTAGGAAAAGTTTCCTGTCACAGAAAACTAATGTTTTGTCATCCTAAACCCTATAAAAACTACTAAGACCAACTGGAATCTCTGGATATACACTTCCGTCTGCATATAGCCAGTTAGATGTCAATGTACAGGCAGCCCTTCAGGGATTCGATCAGTCACCCAATCCCCCCGAAATCCCGGTCGAACACTTTTGACACTTTTTATTTTCTTTTGCCAATCTTTATTTCTACGGTCAAAACACTATTTCGCGTAATTAAAGTCGAAAACACAGGCGCAGCATTCATGCGGGTTTGCGCCGAACCAAATTGGCAACACGGCGAGCTAAAGTCGAAAACAACTTTTCAACTGACAGGCGGGCGGAGCGCTCCCAGCTTTGGCTAGCGGCTGGTTGAGAGCTTCTCCCCCAGAATGCCGCGCGGGCGCAGCACCAGCATCGTGGCGATCAGCGCACCAATCAACACCACCTGCAGGGCCGCGGCACGGGCCTGCTGAGCTTGCGGGATCAGTTCGCGCATGAGGTCACCAGCGGTGGTCCAGAAGAACCAGACTACGAAGGCTCCCAGCACCGCACCGCGGTTGTTTCCGGAGCCGCCGACAATCAGCATGGCCCAAAGCTGAAACGTCAAGATGGGCAGAAAGTCTTCCGGCGCGATGAAGCCGACGAAGTGCGCATAAAGTGCTCCGCCCAGGCCCATCAGCATGCTGCCGATAACGAAGCTTTGCAGGCGAAAGATGAAGGCGCGTTTGCCCAGCGACGCTGCCGCGTCTTCGTCCTCGCGGATGGCACGCAGCACGCGGCCCCACGGGCTGTGCACCAGACTTTGCAGGACCCTATACACCAGCGCCAGCAGTACCAGACACAAGACTAGGTAGCCCATGGTCCAGGCCAGGCCGGTGCCCAGCCAGCCCTGTAGCGGCTTGGGAATGAATTGCACACCAAACGGACCGCCCGTGAGCGAATTGAGGTTATTGGCCAGCACCTGGATGGTCACGGCGATGCCGAAGGTGGTGATGGCCAGGTAGTCATGCCGCAGCCGCAGCGCCAGTGCGCCGACGACCAGCCCCACAATACCGGTCAGCAGCATGGCGCCGATCACGCCTACAGCCACCGGCAGGCCAAAGCCCGCCATGCGGCCGGCCACTTGCGGTGTGGTGAGCAACGCCGAGGTGTATGCGCCGATGGCGACAAAACCCGCGACGCCGACATTGAACAGGCCGGTGAAACCCCATTGCAGGTTCAGGCCTAGGGAGATGATGGCGTAGGCCGACGCAAAGACCAGAAAGAAGCTTGCGTAGGACAGCCAGCCCGTAATGTTTTCCATCAGAGTTTCTCCCCAAAAATACCGTTCGGCTTGACTAGGAGGATCAGGATTAGCACGACAAATGCGGCGGCACTTCGGTACTCGGCACCGACCACGGTCACGGCCACACTCTCTGCCAGGCCGACCATCAGGCCGCCCAGTACCGCGCCCCAGATGGAGCCGATGCCACCGAGGATGACCGCAGCAAACAGCGGCAGCAGCAACTCCACGCCCATGTTGGGCCGCAGTTGCGCGGTGATGCCGGCAAACACGCCGGCCAGCGCGGCCAGTGCGCCACCGATCAGCCAGGTGGCGCGCAAAATGCATTCGGGGTCGATGCCGGCCACGCGGGCCAGGCCGGGGTTGATCGACGCAGCGCGCATGGAGCGGCCCAGCGTGCTCATGCGCAGGAACAGGTGCAGGGCCATCACGGTTCCCAGTGCCAGCACCAGGATGAAAAGTTGGTCCGGTGTGAAGCGCAGGCCGCCCATGACGCTGCGCGGCAACAGGACCACGGCAATTTGCAGGTTGTCCGTGTAGTACTGCGGCACGCCACCTTGCCAGAACAGCAGCAGGTTGCGCAGCACCAGCGCAGCACCAAAGCTGGCGATGACAAGCGTGATGGCGCCTTGCTTGCGCAACCGCTTGAACAGCACGGTGTCCAGCAGCAATGCCATCAAGGCAGTCAGTCCCGCAGCAATGACCACCGCGGCCAGCAGGGGCCAGCCGAAGGAAAACGGTCCCAGCGGTTCCGCCCAGTGGCTGTTGATAGCGGTAAGGCCGGTGGACACCATCAGCGCCAGGTATGCACCCCAGCCCAGCAGTTCGCCGTGGCTGAAGTTGGAGAAGCGCACGATGGACAGCGTCATGCTCAAGCCGATGGCGCCGAGCGCGATCACGGAGCCGATGATCAGCCCGTCGGCAATGATTTGTAGCATCAGGTGGTTTCCTTCGGTGCCTGTTTGCCGGTGTGGCGGCCCAGGTAGAGCGCGGCAATGCGTTCGTCGTTGAGAAGTTCGGCGCTGCTGGCCACGATGCGTTCGCGTCCTTCCACCAAGATCGCGGCGCGGTCGGCCAGCGCCAATGCAGCCTTGACGTTTTGCTCTACCAGCAGCACGGTGATGCCGCTGTCGCGCACCTCGCGCAGTTTGGCGAAGACCTGGTCCACCAGCTTGGGACTGAGGCCTGCCGAAGGTTCATCCAGGATCAGCAATTGCGGGCGTGCAATCAGCGCGCGCGCCACGGCCAGCATTTGGCGTTGCCCGCCCGAGAGCTGGCCGGCCAGGAATTTTTGCTGGCGCACCAGGTCCGGGAACATGGCGTAGATCGGCTCAAGCCGTTTGCGGCGGTCGGCATTCATCAAGGCGGCCGCCAGCTCCAGGTTTTCGGCTACGCTGAGGTTGACGAACACGTTGTCGGTTTGCGGCACAAAGGCAAGACCCTCGAACACCATGCGGTGGGCCGGGATGCGGGTGATGTCGCGCCCGAACAGCAGGTTGCGGCCCTTGCTGATCGGCACCAGCCCGGCCACGGCCTTGACAAAGGAGGACTTGCCGGCGCCGTTGGGGCCCAGCACGGCAAAGATTTCTCCGGGCTGCATCGTCAGCGATGCGCCGCGCACAATGGACAAGCCGGGCTCGTAGCCGGCCTCCAGGGATTCGACGCTGAGGGCAGGTGGGGTGGCGGTCATACGGGCGTACCCAAATAAGCTTCAATCACGCGCGGGTCTTTGAGAACGGCATCGGCCGGGCCCGACATGATCAGCGCGCCCTGCGCCATGACCATCACCGGATTGCAAAGCGAGGCGACCAAGTCCATGTTGTGCTCAATGATCAAAAAGGTGACGCCCTTGGCGTTGAGCGTGGACACCTTGTCAACAATCTGGTCCAACAGCGCCGGGTTGACACCGGCACCGGGCTCGTCCAGCAGCACCAGCCTAGGGTCGGTCACCATGACGCGCGCCAGGTCCAACAGCTTGCGTTGGCCGCCTGAGAGCACGCGCGCCGGCTGGTCTTCCAGTTTGCTCAGGCCAAAAAAGTCGAGCCAGTAGCGCGCCGACTCCCGGGTTTCGCGTTCCTGCGCGCGCACGCGCGCCGGTTGCAGCCAGTTGGCCCAGAAGCGCTCACCGAGTTGGCCTGCGGTAGCCACGAGCACGTTGTCCAGCACGCTCATTTCTGGGAACGGGCGAGGGATCTGGAAGGTGCGTGCCAAGCCGGCCTGGAACACCGCATACGCACCGCGCCCGGCAATAGGTGTGCCAGCCAGCGTGATGGTGCCAGACGTTGGGGTGAGGAAGCCAACCAGGCAGTTAAACAGCGTGGTTTTGCCGGCCCCATTCGGGCCGATCAGGCCGCCGATGGCACCGGCCGCTAGGTGGAAAGACACGCCGTCCACCGCTTGGTGGCCGCCAAAGCGTTTACCAACGCCATCGACCACCAACATGGATTCAGTGGACTTCATGAACAATGGCCTCAGCTTCAATTTCGACTTTGTAGCCAGTACCGATCAAGGCCGCCACCTGCAGCATGGTGTTGGCTGG
>CAIOLZ010000382.1 GCA_903859265.1 uncultured beta proteobacterium | reverse complement strand
GGCGCCAGTGGCGGTGGTGCATCAAAATCCGGCGCCCTATGCCACGTTGGAGAGCGTGGCTGCACTGGTGAAGGCCGCCAGTTTCCAGCATCCACAGGCAGCGGCAGACACGGTATTTGAAGCATCGACTTATGCAGAGCGCAGCGTATCCCCACAGTCACGTGCAGTAGAGACTTCGCCCGGCTACACCGGCTACGAGGCCTACCGTGCGCAGGGCGGATACGCTTTGGCCGCGGCGCTGGTCCAAGGTGAGCGCGATGTAGAGGCCATCGTCAAAGCGATGGAAGACTCGGGGCTGCGAGGTTTGGGCGGCGCGGGCTTTCCGGCCGGGCGCAAGTGGCGCATCGTGCGGGACCAAGCGGCTCCCAAACTCATGGCGGTCAATATTGATGAAGGTGAGCCAGGTACGTTCAAGGACCGGACCTACTTGGAGCGTGATCCGCACCGGTTTCTGGAAGGGCTACTGGTTGCCGCGCAGGTGGTCGGCATTGAGGCCTGCTACATCTATTTGCGCGATGAGTACCACGGTTGCCGCGCCATTCTGGAAGCGGAACTTGCCAAACTGAAAGCCAACCCGCCGTGTCCCTTGCCCGCCATTGAGCTGCGGCGCGGCGCGGGCGCCTATATCTGTGGCGAAGAGTCGGCCATGATCGAAAGTATCGAAGGCAAGCGTGGCGAGCCGCGTATGCGCCCGCCCTATATTGCCCAGGTCGGACTGTTTGGCCGGCCTACGCTGGAACACAACTTCGAAACCCTGTATTGGGTGCGTGACATTGTCGAAAAAGGACCCCAGTGGTTCAGCAGTTTCGGTCGCAATGGACGCAAAGGGTTACGCAGCTTTAGTGTGAGCGGGCGCGTGCAGTTTCCGGGCGTGAAACTGGCACCGGCAGGTATCAGCCTGCAGGAGCTGGTGGACGAATACTGTGGCGGCATGCTGCCGGGCCATACGCTGTACGCATACCTTCCTGGTGGCGCATCGGGCGGGATTTTTCCGGCCAGTCTGGCCAACGTTGCGCTCGATTTTGATACCTTGCAGCCGCATGGAGGATTCATCGGGTCCGCTGCGGTGATCGTGCTGAGCCAGAACGATAAAGCGCGTGACGCAGCCCTGAACATGATGCGTTTCTTTGCGCACGAAAGTTGCGGTCAGTGCACCCCTTGCCGGGTAGGGACATCCAAGGCCGCCAAACTCATGGACGCCCCGGTGTGGGATAACACGACGCTGGAAGACTTGAACGTCGTGATGACCGATGCCTCGATTTGCGGCCTTGGTCAGGCAGCGCCCAACCCGGTGCGCTGTGTCCAGAAATACTTTGCCCATGAGGTCGCCTGATATGAATGCCCCGACCAAACTCGTTGAAGTGACTCCCCAGGTAATTACTTTCCATCTCGATGGCAAGCCCGTCGAGGCCTTTGAAGGCGAATCAATTTTGAAAGCCGCCCAACGCAGCGGCGTTTGCATTCCCCATCTTTGCTACAAGGATGGTCTGCGCGCCGACGGCAATTGCCGAGCATGCGTGGTGGAGATCAAAGGCGAGCGCACTCTGGCGCCGAGTTGCTGTCGAACTGCGACTGCGGGCATGGAGGTGCAGGCCATGAGTGAGCGTGCAGTGAAGAGCCAGAAGATGGTGTTGGAGATGCTGCTCTCCGATATGCCCGACACCGGCTACAAATGGAATGACGCTGGGAACACTTCTGGTGCTGCTGCGGTGGGCGATCACTTGGCAACCGTTGGCCAGCACGGTGAACTCAGTGACTGGGCTGCGCGCATGGGCGTCACCGTGCGCCCGGAGCTCAAAGCGCTGCGCCGCGAGCAGCCTGCAAGTGATATGTCCCACCCCGCAATGGCGGTGAATCTAGACGCCTGCATTCAGTGCAACCGTTGCGTGCGCGCCTGCCGCGAAGAGCAGGTCAATGACGTGATTGGCTACGCTTTGCGTGGGGCCCACAGTGAAATCGTGTTTGACCTCAACGACCCGATGGGCGAGAGCACGTGCGTGGCTTGCGGCGAATGTGTTCAGGCTTGCCCGACAGGGGCGCTGATGCCCAAGACACAAGTCGGTTCGCAGGCAGTGGACAAAAAAGTGGACTCGGTGTGCCCGTTTTGCGGCGTGGGTTGCTTGTTGACGTACAACGTCAAGGGCAACACCATCGTCAGCGTCGATGGCCGCGATGGACCGGCCAACCACAGCCGCCTGTGTGTCAAAGGGCGTTTTGGTTTTGACTACGCTGCCAACCCGCAGCGCCTGACGGTGCCGTTGATACGCAAAGCCGGTGTCCCTAAAGACCCCGAGATGCTGCAATCTTTGAACCGCGACTCTGCCGACTGGTCTGAGGTGTTTCGTGAAGCGACCTGGGAAGAGGCACTTTCGTTTACGGCCGGCAAGCTCAAGGGCCTGCGTGATACCCACGGCAAAAAAGCGCTTGCCGGTTTTGGGTCTGCCAAGGGCAGCAACGAAGAGGCCTATCTGTTCCAGAAACTGGTGCGTACCGGGTTTGGTTCCAATAACGTCGATCACTGCACGCGCTTGTGCCATGCCTCCAGCGTGGCAGCATTGCTCGAAGGAGTAGGTTCTGGTGCGGTAAGTAATCAGGTGAACGATGTTGAGCACTCGGACCTGATATTCGTTATTGGCTCGAACCCCACTGCCAACCACCCGGTCGCGGCAACGTGGATGAAAAACGCTGCCAAAAATGGTGCCAAGATTGTCCTGGCCGATCCGCGCGTAACAGACATTGGCAAGCACGCGTGGCGTACGCTGCAGTTCAAGGCAGATACCGATGTGGCCATGCTCAATGCCTTGATTCATGTGGTGATTGAAGAAGGCCTGGCTGATCAGGATTTCATCGCCAAGCGCGCCAGCAATTACGAGGCGCTGCGTGACAACGTCAAGGGCTACAGCCCCGAAGCGATGGAGCCGATTTGCGGCATTCCGGCGCAAACCTTGCGTGAAGTCGCCCGCGCTTTTGCCAAGGCCAAAGGTGCGATGATTTTGTGGGGCATGGGCATCAGCCAGCACGTACATGGCACCGACAACGCGCGTTGTCTGATTGCATTGGTCACGGTGACCGGTCAGATCGGCAAGCCTGGTTCCGGGCTGCATCCTCTGCGCGGTCAGAACAATGTGCAGGGTGCGTCGGACGCAGGGCTGATCCCGATGATGTTCCCCAACTATCAGCGCGTGGACGACAAGGATGTGCACGCATGGTTTGAGAACTTCTGGGACACCAAACTGGATGATCAGCCCGGTTACACCGTGGTTGAAATCATGCACAAGGCGCTGGCGCCTGACAGCGATCCGCACAAGATTCGCGGCATGTACGTGATGGGCGAAAACCCCGCCATGAGCGACCCCGACCTGAACCATGCGCGTCACGCGATGGCCAGTCTGGAGCATATGGTGGTGCAGGATATTTTCATGACTGAAACCGCCTGGCTGGCTGACGTGGTGCTGCCCGCAACCGCCTGGCCCGAGAAAAACGGGACCGTCAGCAACACGGACCGGATGGTGCAACTGGGCAAGCAGGCGATCGACCCACCGGGCCAGGCCAAGCCTGATTTGTGGATCATTCAGCAGATCGCCAGGCGTATGGGGCTCAACTGGGACTACGGTAGCGAACTGGACGGCGTGGCTGCGGTTTATGAAGAAATGCGGCAGGCGATGCATGCGGCAATTTCCGGCATTACCTGGGAGCGTTTGCAACGCGAATCCAGCGTGACTTATCCGTGCCTGAGCGCAGATGATCCCGGTGCGCCCACCGTGTTCATTGACAGCTTTCCTACCGAAGATGGACGCGTGCGCCTGGTTCCGGCAGACATTATTCCGGCCAACGAGCGGCCCGATGCAGAGTTTCCGTTTGTGCTGATCACGGGCCGTCAACTGGAGCATTGGCATACCGGCAGCATGACGCGCCGCGCCAGTGTGCTCGATGCGATTGAGCCAATGGCCACTGCATCGCTGTGCGGCGATGATCTGCACACCTTGGGTCTGGAGGCAGGCGACGTGATTACCGTGCGTTCGCGCCGTGGAGAGGTGGCCATCCATGTGCGTCGCGATGACGGGACACCCAAAGGCGCGGTGTTTATTCCGTTCGCCTATTACGAAGCGGCGGCCAATTTGATGACCAACGCGGCACTGGATCCTGTCGGGAAAATTCCCGAGTTCAAATACTGCGCCGTGGCTATTTTGCGGGGCGGCACGCCCGGCAGGTCCGGTTACGGAACGACGCTGGCACAGCCAGCCGCATCCAGTGTCTAAAGTGCCTGAGGCCAAACCGCTGCTCACGCAAGCAATTGCACCGCTGACCCACACGGTGCAGGTGGTCAACGAGTTTGGCGAGCGTTATGCGTTGTCGATTCCGTCGGAACGTGCCCT
>CAIOLZ010000381.1 GCA_903859265.1 uncultured beta proteobacterium | reverse complement strand
TGTGCGAGGTCAGGCTCATCAGGTCCACTGGCAGAGACGTCAGATCGATGTCCACACGCCCAGTGGCCTGGGCTGCATCCACATGGAACACCACGCCTTTTTCACGGCACAGCGCACCAATGGCGGCAATGTCCTGGATGACACCAATCTCGTTGTTCACGAACATGACACTGGCCAGAATCGTGTCGGGTCGGATAGCGGCTTTGAATGCGTCAAGGTTGAGCAAACCGTCTTCCTGCACATCCATGTACGTCACGTCAAAGCCCTGGCGCTCCAGCTCGCGGCAGGTATCCAGAACCGCTTTGTGTTCGGTCTTGACGGTGATGATGTGTTTGCCTTTGCTTTTGTAAAAGTGCGCAGCGCCCTTGAGTGCCAGGTTGTTGGACTCGGTAGCACCGGATGTCCAGACGATTTCGCGCGGATCAGCACCAATCAGTGCTGCCACTTGCTCGCGGGCTTTTTCTACCGCCGCTTCTGCCTCCCAGCCCCACGCATGGCTGCGCGAAGCGGGGTTGCCAAAATGGTTGCGTAACCAGGGAACCATGGCATCGACCACCCGCTCATCGCAGGGGTTGGTGGCGCTGTAGTCCATGTAGATCGGGAAATGGGGTGTGGTATCCATAGTCAGGCTCTGTGGTTACTTGATAAATGCTCAGCTCTTGGAAAAGGCATTGCCCAATGCGAACACCGAATTGGGAGCGTTTACCCGGATGGGTTTGACCACCGGCATGGCGGAGATGGCACGTTTGACGCTGGGCTTGTCCTCAATCTGTAGCCCTTTGGCCAACTGCTCGTCAACCAGCTTTTGCAAGGTGACGGATTCCAGAAATTCAACCATGCGCAGGTTCAGCGACGCCCATAAATCATGGGTCATGCAACGGGCCCCCTCGCCCAGGCAATTTTCTTTGCCCGCACATTGCGTTGCGTCAATCGGCTCATCCACCGAGACAATAATGTCGGCCACCGTAATGTCGGTCGCGTGGCGGGCCAAGGTATATCCGCCACCGGGGCCGCGCGTGGACTCCACCAGTTCGTGGCGACGCAGCTTGCCAAACAACTGCTCCAGGTAGGAGAGCGAAATTTGCTGTCGCTGGCTAATGGCCGCCAGCGTTACCGGCCCGCTGCTTTGGCGCAGGCCGAGGTCGATCATGGCTGTAACGGCAAACCGGCCTTTTGTGGTGAGACGCATCGCTAACTCCCTGAGTCGTGTTGGTTAACTAACAAACTCAAGTATAACAAAAAACCCAGCAATCTGCTCAGGTACATAGACTGTTCAGTCGCATACCCGACTATTTCGTTCGGACCGGCAGTACCACCAGGTTGTCCACGCCTGGCGCGCCAAAGACCTGTTCCTTCAAAATGCCCAGCTGGTCACGCACGCGGGCGGCTTTTTCAAACTCCAGATTGCGCGCGTGTTCCATCATCAATTTCTCCAGGCGTTTGATTTCGCGGGATATGTCTTTTTCGCTCATGTCCTCCACCTGCGCACGCTGTTGGGCATCGCGCTCCAGCCGCTCGGCTTCCTTGCCAGCCTTCTCGCTGTACACGCCGTCAATCAGATCGCGTACCTTTTTCACAATGGCGCGCGGCGTAATGCCGCGCTCGAGGTTGTGCGCCACCTGCTTTTTGCGCCGCCGCTCGGTTTCTCCGATTGCCCGCTCCATGGAGTCCGTAATTTTGTCGGCGTACAAAATGGCGCGACCCTCCAAATTGCGGGCAGCCCGGCCAATGGTCTGTATCAGCGAGCGCTCAGAGCGCAAAAAGCCCTCCTTGTCCGCATCCAGAATCGCGACCAGTGAAACTTCGGGAATATCCAACCCCTCGCGCAGCAGGTTGATGCCCACCAGCACGTCAAAAGCGCCCAAACGCAGGTCACGCAGGATTTCCACCCGCTCGACGGTGTCCACGTCGCTGTGCAGGTAGCGCACCTTGACGCCGTTATCGGTCAGGTAATCGGTTAGCTGCTCGGCCATGCGTTTGGTCAACGTGGTGATCAGGACGCGCTCGTTCTTTTCCACGCGAATGCGAATTTCCTGCAGCACATCGTCCACCTGCGACGAAGCCGGCCGAACTTCCACCTCCGGGTCCACCAGGCCGGTCGGCCGCACCACCTGCTCCACCACCTGACCGGCATGGTCTTTTTCCCATTGCGCCGGCGTGGCTGAGACGAATATCGCCTGACGCATCTTGGTCTCGAACTCCTCGAATTTGAGCGGCCGGTTGTCCAG
>CAIOLZ010000380.1 GCA_903859265.1 uncultured beta proteobacterium | reverse complement strand
CAGGACCGTACCGCCGAGGTTCAGGTGCAGCACGAGTTGGCTGATGCCGTCGCCAAGGCGGCCGCAGGCGACTTCAGCCTGCGTCTGGAACAAGAGGGTAAGACCGGTTTTTTTGCTGCGTTGTGCGCAGATATGAACCGCTTGCTGGCAACCAGCGAGCAGGGACTCACGGATGTGGCAGAGTTGCTGGCGGCTTTTGCCGAGGGTGACCTCACCGGTCGCATCGAGCGCGACTACCAGGGGCTTTTTGGCAAGGTCAAGGACAGTGCCAATACCACTGCTGAGAACCTGACCCGCGTGTTGGCCGAGGTGCGGGAAGCCGCGGATGCTCTGACGGGAGCAGCAGGGCAGGTTAGTGCTACCGCGCAGAGCCTGTCGCAGGCCGCCAGTGAGCAGGCCGCCAGTGTGGAAGAAACTTCAGCGCAGATTGAGACAATGTCGGCATCCATCAGCCAAAACAGTGACAACGCGAAGATCACGGATGGGGTGGCAACCAAGGCCAGCAAGGAAGCCAGTGATGGCGGCACCGCGGTCAATCAGACGCTCACTGCGATGAAGCAAATCGCCCAGAAAATCGGTATCGTGGATGACATTGCTTACCAGACCAATCTGCTGGCCCTCAATGCAGCCATTGAGGCGGCAAGGGCAGGGGAACACGGCAAAGGCTTTGCAGTGGTTGCGGCAGAAGTGAGAAAACTTGCCGAGCGCAGTCAGGAGGCGGCCAAGGAAATTGGCGAGCTTGCCGCAAACAGCGTAACGACTGCAGAACGGGCTGGAAAATTGCTCGACAACATTGTCCCCAGCATTCAGAAGACTTCGGACTTGGTCCAGGAGATTACTGCTGCCAGCACCGAGCAAAGTGAAGCCGTGGTCCAAATCGGTGGTGCGATGGGGCAACTGTCCAAGGCAACGCAGCAAAATGCGTCTGCTTCGGAGCAACTGGCTGCAACCAGTGAGGAGCTTTCGGGACAAGCCGCACAGCTGCAGAGCAGTGTGGCGTTTTTCAATACAGGCGAAGAGGGCGCCAGGGACACGGTGAAGATTGCCCATGCGAAATCGCCTGCACCGGCAGACCGCAGAAATCAGCCGGTGCCATTATTGACACCGAGGCCAACAAGGGCCATCGGGTCTGGCAATTTCAAACCCTATTGATGCGCCACCATGGGCAGTGCCCGATCGCAGAAATCCACCAAACAGGGACTGCTGCGCGTTGCCGCATCCCATTTGCCAGCCGGCACCAGCATGGAGCTTGCCGACCTTGGCGACATACCGTTTTACAAAGTGGGTAGCACCGAAAGGCCTGCCTCGTTTTTGCGTGTTTTCTACCAGTTAGCAAAGGCGGCATGGGTTTGTCGCGGTGCCAGTACCACATGGTCTGGGCCACGACGCTGAAGGCGTAAGCCAATGCTTGCTGGGAGGGTATAAAAATGTTCCTTCAACGGCCCACTCTGGAGAATCCATGAACGCAAGCGAACGCGATCTTTTGATTCCTTTTTTGCACCAACTGGTCAATAGCCAAACGGCGCCGCAGGACGCGGCTGCCAACAACATGATTCAGGACGCGGTGCGCAATCAAGCCAACGCGACATACTTGCTGGTGCAGCGGGCGATGATTCTGGAGCGTGAACTTGCCGCTGCGCGGCAACGAATTCTGGTGCTTGAAGGCAAGGCGCTGGTACAGGAGCAGGAAGCGCTGGCCACAGACTTTTTGGATCCTCAGAATGCCCAATGGGGCGAGCCGGGAAACGGCCAGGCGGCGCCGACAACCAGCAAAATTTTGTACGACCTGTTTATTCAGCCGAGTGCGCCGAAATCCCGTGACGTGGAGAGCAAGGTCCTGTTTTTTATCGGAAACAACACCGGCCGGATCTGGGCGGGTATT
>CAIOLZ010000379.1 GCA_903859265.1 uncultured beta proteobacterium | reverse complement strand
TGCCTTTGGTGGGCTGCGACTTTTCCAGCAGCCCGACGCGTCGCAAATCCATCGTTCTGGCCTGGGGGATGTGTGACCAGGGGCGCGTTGTGCTCGACCGCCTGCAAAGGCTGGATTCTCTGGAGGCTTTCTCCCAGTTTCTGACGGACTTTGGCCCTTGGCTGGGTGCATTTGACCTGCCGTTCGGTTTGCCGCGTGAACTGGTGTTGGCATTGGGCTGGCCTACCGACTGGGAGTCTTGCATGCGGCACTTTGCGGGCCTGAGTCGTGCAGAAATCCGGTTGGCATTCAAGGCGTTTTGCGCCGCCCGTCCGGCGGGAGGCAAGTTTGCGCACCGCGCAACCGACCGGCCCGCCCGGTCCAGTCCTTCCATGAAGTGGGTCAATCCGCCGGTGGCTTTCATGCTGCACGCAGGTGTGCCGCGCATGCTTGCCGCCGGTGTTCATTTTCCGGGACTGCAACCGGCAGATGCGAAGGCCGCGCGTGTGGCACTCGAGGCATATCCCGGATTGCTGGCCCGCGAGGTGTTGGGCGTGCGCAGTTACAAAAGCGATGACCTGGCCCGTCAAACGGCCGATCGTCTGATTGCACGCAAAGACTTGGTCACCGCGCTGGAGTTGGGGCAGACACGCCTGGCATTGCGATTGAAGTTGAGCCATGCGCAACGCGACGCGGTGATTGCCGATGCGTCAGGTGACGCACTGGATGCCGTCCTGTGTTTGATGCAGGCCGCATGGGCGCAGACCCAAAGACACGATGGCCATGCGCTTTACGGGCTTGCCCCCGACATGGATCCCCTGGAAGGCTGGATCATCACCGCCTGATGGCGCGCGGCCCCGCTAGATTCGGGGAATGACTGTCTCGTGGATTTTTTGCGCCAATTGCGTTACCGCCAACGCTGCGGGCGATCCGGGTGTGGACTGAATCAGAAGTTGCCGACGCATGATGGCTTGCCGCACTGCCGGATCGGCCGGGATGTCGCCCATGTGCACCAGTTTGATGGCGCGTCCGGGCTCGGTGGTGACAAAACGGTCAAGCACCTGTTGCAGTTGCACGGTGATGGCGCGACCGTCGCCCAGGCGTGCGGTCTGGTTGATCACCATGCGCACCGTCTGGCGCTTTTGCTGGCCCACCAGCACCTTGATGGTCGCGTAAGCGTCGGTCAGCGAGGTCGGTTCAGGCGTGGCTACCACGATCACTTCGGATGCCAGGGAAACGGCGAACAAAACGACATCAGAAATACCGGCACCGGTGTCCAGCAGCACGATGTCGTAGTGCGGGACCAGGCCGCTCATGATGCGCAGGAAATCGTCACGGACCTCAGGCGTCAGACGCGAATACTCCACCATGCCGGATCCGGCCAGCAGCACCGAAAACCCGCCTGGGGCCCGGATGATGGCTTCTTCAAGTTTTGCCTTGCCGGTAAAGACGTCGTGCAGGGTGACCTTGGGGTAGAGATTGAGCACCACGTCCAGGTTCGCCAGTCCCAGGTCTGCGTCCAGCACCAGCACCCGCAGACCCCGCTTGGCCAGGGCAGCAGCCAGATTGGCAGACACAAAAGTTTTGCCCACGCCGCCCTTGCCACTGGTGACTGCCACGACTTTCCCTAGCGGCTTGAGGGGTACCGAAGGCGCGCTGTCGCCAGTTTTTGAAGGGTTCAGAACGTCAGACATCAATTCACCTTTTGCATGGCACTGCCACCGGGTGTTTCACCTGGTATGCCTTCAATCCAGGCCGGGTCACCCAGCGCAAGATGTCCGAACAACATGTTTTTTTCTTCTGCACTGACAAAAATTTCCTGTTGTGTGTCCAGAAACACGCGGTTCCTGCCTTCGCTTTTTGCGCGATACAACTGCACATCGGCCCGTTCGGTCCACAAAGCGGCAGTCGATCGGACCCACTCCGGGGCATAGGCGCCGCCGATGCTCACCGTGACGCTGATTTCCGTTCCAGCCGCGATGGCAATGGGCATGTCCTGCATGGTCTGGCGGATGCGCTCGGCAATGGTGCCGCCAAAGTAGGCGTGGCAATTGGGCAGGATGACGGCGAATTCCTCGCCGCCATACCGTGCGACCGTGTCCATCGGCCGCACGCATTTGGCCAGTGCCTTGGCGATTGCCTGCAACACTGTGTCGCCTGCAGGGTGGCCGTAGGTGTCATTGACCTTTTTGAAGTGGTCAATGTCGAGCATGAGCAATAGAGCCGGGTCGCCGGAGCGGGCCACCATGTCAATCGTCCGGTCCAAAACGGCGCGAAAATGGCGCCGATTTGACAACCCGGTCAAGGGGTCCTTCAGGGACAACTCGCACAGACCGTCGATCACGGATTGCAAATACTGGGTGGCCGACTGCGCTTCCGGTGGCAGCGCCAACGCGGTGTCTCGTCCCAGCAATGCACGCGCATCATCGAGACGAAGTTTGTCGAACTCAACGTTGGATACGGGAAGTTTTGCAGCCACAGTACGGGTTTGGTTAATCCGTGAAAGTCTAACAGGAAGCGCAGTTGCTAGAGTCGCAAAACCGGCTAATTTCAATCTCAGTTTTTGACTTTAACACCCCCGGATTTCGCCAGCTCAAGTCCTTGTTTTGCAAACCGGACATTGGTGATTGCGCGGCATGCGGATTTCACTCCAGCCCATGCGTCGCCCGTCGAGCAGCAAAAGGCGCCCCGCCAGTGCCTCGCCTGCGCCGGAAATGAGCTTGAGCGCCTCTGCCGCCTGCATCGATCCAATGATGCCGACGAGCGGTGCAAAAACGCCCATGGTGGCGCAGCGCGCCTCTTCGAAACCTGCATCGGGCGGGAACAGGCAGGCGTAGCACGGGGCATCGTCATTGCGGACGTCATACACGCTGATTTGTCCGTCAAACTGGATCGCCGCACCGGAAACCAGTGGCTTGCGGTGCTGCACACACGCCGCGTTGACTGCCTGGCGGGTGGCGAAGTTGTCGCAGCAGTCCAGCACCACATCCGACTGCAAGATCCAGGCCGCCAGCGAAGCAGCGTCGGCGCGGCCCTGAATTGCCGTGACCTCGACCTCAGGATTGAGCGCGTTAAGCGTTTGCCGCAGCGACTGAACTTTGGACTGCCCGATGGATTCCGTGCGATGGGCAATCTGACGCTGCAAATTGGTGAGATCTACCGTGTCGTCATCGACCACCGTGAGGTGACCAACACCGGCACAGGCCAGGTACATGGCTGCCGGCGATCCCAATCCTCCGGCGCCTATGATCAAAACCCGGCTGTTCTGGATGCGCTCCTGTCCTTCGATGCCAATGTCGCTGAGCAGAATATGGCGGGAATACCGCAGCAACTGGTCGTCCCGCATCGGCGATCAGTCTTCTTCTTTCTTCTCTTCCTTGCGCTCGACAAGGGTTTTGCTGACCAGCACCGGTTTGCCCTTGAGCTGGTTGATGGCCTGCAACAACTGGAAGTCTTTCTCCGAGCCGAATTCGGGGGCGCGACGCTCGGCAACCGGCTTGCGTGACTCTTCTTCCAGACGTTTCAAGGCTTCGTCCCGTGCTTTCTCACGCGCAGGATCCTTTTGTTCCTCGCCCTGGCCGCTCGTCAGGTGCTTGTCGTAATCCGCCTCGCGCATGCGCAGCACCGCATAGGGGCTGCCTTCTTCGGTTTCGTCAACCATGACATCCGGAACGATGCCCTTGGCCTGAATCGAACGACCACTGGGTGTGTAGTAGCGCGACGTGGTGATTTTCAAACCCGTATCCGGTCCCAGGGCACGGAAGGTTTGCACCGAGCCTTTGCCAAATGACTGGCTGCCCATGATGGTTGCCCGCTTTTGATCTTGCAAGGCGCCGGCCACAATTTCGCTGGCCGAGGCCGAGCCCTCATTGACCAGCACGATCAGGGGAACGGATTTCAGACTGGCCGGCAGGCTCTTGATCGCATCCACACCGGGAAGGCCCCGGTAATCGCTGGGGGTAGCTTTAAGCACTTGTTTGCTTTCGGCAGTTTGCCCATTGGTCGAAACGACGATGGCGCCTTCGGGCAGGAAGGCCGCAGAAATCGCCACGGCTGCGTTCAGCAGTCCGCCCGGATCGTTACGCAAATCGAGCACCAGGCCTTTGATATTGGGGTCCTGCTTGTAGATTTCGTTCACTTTTTTAGCGAAGTCTTCCACGGTGCGCTCCTGGAACTGGGAGACACGGACCCAGCCATACCCTGGCTCCACCTCTTTGCCGCGAACGCTTTGCTGTTTGATTTCGTCCCGAATGATGGTGACCGGGAAAGTCCGGTTCTCGTCCTTGCGGTAAATCGTGAGTACCACTTTGGTCGATGGCTCGCCGCGCATGCGTTTGACAGCCTCGTTGAGGGAAAGCCCCTTGACGGCGGTGTCGTCGATTTTGGTGATCAGGTCATTGGGTTTGAGTCCGGCACGAAAGGCGGGCGAGTCCTCGATGGGAGACACGACTTTGACCAAGCCGTCTTCCTGGGTAATTTCGATGCCCACACCCACGAATTTTCCAGAAGTGCCTTCGCGGAATTCCTTGAAAGACTTCTTGTCAAAATACTGAGAATGCGGGTCAAGGCTGGACACCATGCCGGAGATTGCGTCGGTGATCAGCTTTTTCTCGTCAACCGGCTCCACATAGTCGGTCTTGATCATGCCGAACACGGCCGCGAGTTGCTGCAGTTCTTCCAGCGGCAAAGGCGCCATGGTGCTGCGGGCAACGGTTTGCAATGAAACCGTGGTCAAAGCACCTGCCACGACCCCCAGCGCCACCCAGCCCGTGATTTTCAATTTGTGACCCATATTTGTTCCTCTGATGTTTCAATATACATCCTGACGGGTGACCGGTGCATGCAAGGGCTATAAGTCTTAGCCCCTGCTTTGCGCAGCCACACAAGCAGCAGCTTTTTCCGCAGCTTCGGTGTCGCCCAGGTAGTAATGGCGGATTGGCTTCAGATTGGCGTCCAGTTCGTAAACCAGCGGTATTCCGTTGGGAATGTTGAGCCCTACGATGTCTTCGTCGGAAATATGGTCCAGATACTTCACCAGCGCACGGATCGAATTGCCGTGCGCCGCGACCACGATGCGCTTGCCGGCTTTGATGGCCGGTGCCATGGACTCGTTCCAGAACGGCAAAACACGCGCGACCGTGTCTTGCAGGCATTCTGTCAGCGGGATCTGATCAGGCTGTAACTTGGCGTAGCGAAGGTCGCCGCGTTCGCTGCGTGCATCTCCTGCTTCCAGTGCGGGCGGCGGCGTGTCGTAACTGCGTCGCCACAGCAGGACTTGTGCATCGCCGTATTGCCTGGCCATATCTGCCTTGTTGAGACCTTGCAAAGCGCCATAGTGGCGTTCGTTGAGCCGCCAGCTGTGCACCACAGGCAGCCAGGTGCGGTCCATTTCATCCAGGCAATGCCACAGGGTACGGGTGGCGCGCTTGAGCATGCTGGTGTAAGCCACGTCGAACTCATACCCCGCGGCCTTCAACAACTGGCCCGCGGTTTTGGCTTGTTCGATGCCGGTGGGTGTCAGGTCAATGTCGGTCCAGCCGGTGAAACGGTTTTCGAGGTTCCACAGCGATTCGCCGTGGCGAATAAGAACAAGTTTATGCATGTGACGGGCGGGATAGCGGGTAAAAAATTGCCTTGAAAACCAAAGCGCAGGCGCGCCATTCTAGAATGGAGGGCTATTGCTTTTGCATCTGCAAAGTAACAAACAAGGATCAAAGTGAAATTTATTGTTGATAACTGGCTGCTCATTTCGATCGCTCTGGCGTCTGGTGGCCTGCTGTTGTGGCCAATCATTCAGGGAGCCACGGTGACCGGTTTGACACCCGCTGCCGCGGTGACTTTGATCAATCGCGAAAAGGCGGTGGTGGTGGACGTGCGCGATGCCGGCGAATTCGCCGCAGGCCATTTGGTGGGCGCCAAAAACATTCCGCTGGCTGATCTGGAGTCCAAGCTCGTAACCAGCGTGAAAAACAAGAATCTGCCCTTGATTCTGGTATGCCAGACCGGTGCCCGCTCGGCGCGCGCCCTGTTGACTGCTCGCAAACTCGGCTATGCGCAGTCGCAATCCCTTGCCGGCGGCATTG
>CAIOLZ010000378.1 GCA_903859265.1 uncultured beta proteobacterium | reverse complement strand
CTGCTGGAACGCAATGCACTGCTGTGGTTTGTGCGCCGCTTTCAAAGTGACGCGTCCATGGGCGCACTGACCGGCAGCCCGCGCATACGCAACCGTGCCACGCTGTTAGGTCGGCTGCAAGTGGGCGAGTTTTCCACCATCGTTGGTCTGATCAAGCGCGCGCAAACCGTCTATGGAAGCCTGTTTACCGTCTCCGGCGTGATCTGTGCATTTCGCAAGCGCGCTCTGCAGGACGCCGGCTGGTGGGACCCGCGCGCCATCACCGACGATGTCGAAGTGAGCTGGCGTATTCAGCTCTCGGGCTGGCGCATAGCCTATGAGCCCAAAGCGCTGTGCTGGATTCTGATGCCGGAGACTCTGAAGGGTTTGTGGAAACAGCGCGTACGCTGGAGCGAGGGCGGCACGCGCACTGTGATCGACATTGCGCCGCGGTTATTCAAACCGGGCTGCCTGCACATGCTGCCGTTGTGGCTGAATTACATGGTGTCCATTGTCTGGTCCTACACCATGCTCACTGCCTGTGTGCTGTGGCTGTTTTTTTCGCTGGGTCTGGTCGAACACCCGCCATGGTTCAGTTTCAGCGTGGTCCCGGACTGGTGGGGCGCGGTGCTTGCGGTGACCTATTTGATTCAGGCCTTGATCAGCGTGATGCTGGACTCGCGCTTTGAGAAGAACATGGGGTCAGCAATTTTCTGGATCGTCTGGTACCCGCTGGCGTTCTGGCTGCTGCAAACCTCCACCGCGGTTGCCGGCGTACCCAAGGCCCTGATGCGCTCACGCAACGCGCGCGGCACCTGGGTCAGCCCGGATCGGGGCTTCCAATGAACGCCGACACGCAACTGGACTCAAGACAAAAGCCTGCACCACTGGCCTGGCCACCGCTGGTGGGCGCGGATCGTGTGCCGCGCGCGGTAGTGCTGCGCGATTGGGTGCTCACCCTGCTGGCCTGGTGCGCCCTTGCCTGGATGCTGCGCAATGCCATATTGCTGACCATTGACTGGTTTCGCGAACCCTTCGGCCAGTTCACGTATCTGCAGGCACCGGACTGGCCGCGCATTTGGCAACGCCTGCGCAACTACCTGGAAGTTGCAGGATTTCTCGTGGTGTGGATTGGTTTTTGGGCGGTTTACCGCAGCACGGCGCTACGGCCCAGCGACCAGACGCAGGAGTCGCCAAAGCCGCTGGCCGATTCCGTGCTATGCCAAAGGTATGGGGTAGAACCTGACCAGTTGAAAGCCTGGCAGGCACAGCGCATCGTCACGGTGCATGTGGCGCAAGACGGGCGCATCAGCGATGCGGCTTCAACCGTAGATCCATAGCACGCGCGCGGGCTGGGTACTGGCGTTGACGCAGCGGTAGCTGGTGGCGCTGTTGATCTGGAATGCATCGCCTTTTTGCAACTCCATCTCCTCACCATCCACCGACAAAATAATCTTGCCCTGCAGGACGTAGCCGGCCTGCTCCTCACTTTCGAGCAGTCTGTGTTCCTCAAAGGCTGCACCGGCTTCAAGGCGGGTCTCCAGCATGATGAACTTGTTGGACAGGGCGGGCGAGACCACATGGTCGGTGACGCCGTTGGCGTAACGCAAGGTGCGGCGCATCGGCGGACGCGACAACCATGCATGTCCCTTGGCTGCAGACTGCTGTAAAAAATACATGCTGTGCACGCCCAGTGCGTCGCTGATGGCTTGCAAGTCTTCCACGCTCGGCTGCGACAGACCGCGTTCAATCTGGGAAATAAAACCCACCGAGCGGCCAATACGCTGCGCCAGATCACGCACGGTCAGGCCTTTGCGCAGGCGCAGGTCGCGCAGCATTTTGGGTAATGCAATGTCATCGGATTTTTCCATGATCAGGACGGAGGCTTAGAAGCAGATGTGGTTGACGCGTGAACATTATTGCATTAATATTCATGAACATTTTCTAAATTTTGTTCACGCATCATGTCCCACTCCTTACCCACCCACGCCCGCGTTGTTATCGTTGGCGGCGGGGTTATCGGCACTTCCATTGCTTACCACCTGGCCCAGCTGGGCTGGAAAGACATTGTTCTTCTGGAACGAGACCGGCTGACGTCCGGCACCACCTGGCACGCTGCCGGCCTCATCGCCTCAGCAGGCATGTCGGATGAGACCCTGCTGTGGTCACAACAATATTCCCGTGCGCTCTACGAGCGGCTGGAGCAGGAAACCGGTTTGTCCACCGGCTTTGTACGTATTGGGCATTTGCATCTGGCGACCGACGCGGTTAGGCGCGAAATCCAGCGCCGGGAAATGAACTTCGCACGGTCGCAGGGACTTGAAAAGTATGAGGTGTCGCCACGGGAAATCAAGGATATGTTTCCCTTGGTGGACACCACAGGACTGGTGTCCGCGATGTACACGCCCTCGGACGGTCGCGCCAATCCGGTCGATGTAACGATGTCACTGGCCAAGGGCGCACGCATGCAGGGCGTGCAGATTCTCGAAGGCGTACAGGTCACAGACTTTGCTCTGAAAGACCGGCGTGTGACGGGTGTTTGCACGGCTCAGGGCGACATTGCCGCAGACGTGGTGGTGCTG
>CAIOLZ010000377.1 GCA_903859265.1 uncultured beta proteobacterium | reverse complement strand
GCCAATCATCAACGACAGGTTGACGACATTGGGCCCTGGCAAAATCTGCGCAACTGCTCAGTCTTCCACGAACTGCTGTTCCGTCAGCCATTGTTTTTTTTCCACCAGCTCACGCTGCACCACGGCCAGTACGCCGCCAAAACCTTGCAATGCAAGTATGGAAAAGGACCAAAACAGGTCGGATAAGGATTGTGGCCGTGACTTCATGGTGCCTTGAGTGCCGGGTTACTACTTCAGGCTCCCCGATAGAAACTGGGCTAAACGTTCACTTTTAGGCCGCGCCAGCACCTCGGAGGGGATGCCCTGTTCTTCGATCAATCCCTTGTGCAGGAAGATCAGGTGGTTGGCTACTTCGCGGGCAAAACCCATTTCATGGGTTACCACTACCATGGTGCGGCCTTCCTGGGCCAGAGTTTTCATAACCTTTAAAACTTCGGACACCAGTTCGGGATCGAGTGCACTGGTGGGTTCGTCAAACAACATGACTTCAGGCTCTACCGCCAGCGCCCTGGCGATAGCAACACGCTGTTGCTGCCCGCCGCTCATGTGCGCCGGGTAGCGTTCTTCGACGCCATTCAAGCCTACTTTAGCCAGGTATTTGCGGGCAGTCTCAACCGCCACATCTTTGGGTACACCCAGCACATGCACCGGAGTTTCAATGATGTTTTGCAGCACGGTCATGTGCGCCCACAAATTGAAATGCTGAAACACCATCGCCAGTTTGGTGCGCAGGTGCTGCAGTTGCTTGGGGTCCGCCGCCTCGAGTTCGCCGGATTTGGAGGGGAGCAGTTTAAGTTCTTCACCGGCGACGTTGATGCGGCCCTGATGGGGCTTTTCCAGCAAGTTGATACAGCGTAAAAAAGTGCTTTTTCCGGAGCCTGAACTGCCAATGATGCTGATGACGTCACCGGCGTAGGCGGATAGTGAGACCCCTTTCAACACCTCGTTGGCGCCAAAGCTTTTATGGATGTTTTCGACTTGAAGTTTGAGTGGTTTGGAGGTCATGGTGCGTCGGATAGGAGAATGCTTGAGTGATAGCGCAATCAGTTCCCCAGTAGCAAGCCAGTGCGAAACGGAACCGCACCGGCAATCTTGCCGATTTCACAGCCGGCAGTGACGTAGCGATCGCGAATGCGCGCGTAAAAGATACCCTCTACCGACGCGCTCACTTTGCAGGACTCAAGGGTGATCGGGTTGATCATCTCAGCGACCAGATCGCCTGCCTTCAATCGCGCGCCTGGCTCGGCGGCAAAGACCACAACGCCGGGCACCGGCGCGCGCAAAGTCTCGGAACCTGCCAACGGAGTGGGTTGGCATTTCGCTGCGGGCAGGGCTGGTCGGTGCCCGGTTTGCAACACCCCGATGTACTCCAAATAGGCAAAGATGGCTCGTGCGTCCTGCATCGCGTAGGCATGGTTCACTTCGGTCTCGCCACGCAGTTCGATCGTGGTGGTGCAACAGCCCTGGGGAATGGGGCTGGTGTCACCCGAAGCTTTGAGGGCATCGGCCAGCCTCCACCACGCGCCTGAGAGGCATTCGTCAATCGGCCCACCGCCCGAATCCTTGGCCAGCAAAATCGCCTCGCTGCCCACAAAGCGGGCAATCGGCTCCAGTTCCGGCCAGCAACTTTCCTCGCAGTAGAAATGCATCACCGCTTCGCAATCGCAGTGCAGATCGAGCACGATGTCGGCGTCGTGAGCGAGTGTGAGCAGGGTTTTGCGCATGCTTTGAAGTTCGGTGGCGGGTGCCCATTGCTGCAAATAGCTGGCCATGGCCTGGCGCACGGTGGCGACATTGGCTGCGCCGTCCGTGCCCAATTTACCCTTGACGTTGGGCATCACAGCTGCGGCCAGATCGGGGTAATGGCGGTTGAAGTTCTCGGACGTATCCAGTTCAAACCGGCCCATTGGTTTGTGGTCCAGGCGTTGCGCCAGACCGATCGGATTGGCGACCGGAACCAGAGTGATTTGTCCGGCAATCTGACCCGCCGCTTCCGATGCTTCCAGCATGGGTCGCAGGTGATAGGCCACCAGCATGCCGGGCAGCTCTTCGGCATGCAGGCTGGCCTGGATATAGATTTTTTTGCCCCGGCCTGGCGTGCCGAAGTGAAAGCTGGTGATCGTCTTGCGGCTTCCAAAGCTTTGTGACAGTAGGGTGTGATCGTTGCGTTGCATGGCGCTAGTTTCTTCGGGGAGCCAGGTAGGCCAAAAAGTATTTTTCTGCCAATCGGAAAACGCCAATCAGGCAGAAGGACGCTAACAGGTAAATCGCTGCGGCCGCGATATAGGCCTCAAATGGCAGGTAG
Organism: uncultured beta proteobacterium; assembly: GCA_903859265.1. Lineage (GTDB taxonomy): Bacteria > Pseudomonadota > Gammaproteobacteria > Burkholderiales > Burkholderiaceae_C > Allorhodoferax. The sequence continues at coordinate 3,265 of CAIOLZ010000377.1, read as the reverse complement.
TAATCTGAATAAACGCGGCTGGCTGCTGCGGTGACATCGAGCATGCTGGGTACGGCGCTGGCCAGGCTGGTGCTTTGGAGCATCATGACGACTTCATTGCTGTAAGCGGGCAGCGCTCGGCGCATGGCGCTGGGTAAAACGATGCGACGCATGACTTGAAAGCGCGTCATGCCAAAGGCCTGAGCGGCTTCGAGCTCACCAGCATTGGTCTCGCGGATGGCGCCGGCCAGCATTTCTGCGGTGTAGCCCGCGGTGTTGAGACTGAAGGCGAGCAGGGCGCAGAAAAAAGGTTGTTTGAAGTAAGTCCAGGGCCAGACATCGTCCCAGCGCGCCTGGATCCATTCCAGCTGGCCCAGACCGTAATAAATCAGGTAAACCTGAATCAAAAGCGGCGTACCGCGCACCACATAGGTGTAGAGCCCGACAAGATGGCGTAACCAGCGCCAGGGCCCTGTCAGCGCCAGCGCAAACACCAGCGCCAACACCGCGCCCACACCCAGCGAAGAAAACAATAACCCCAGTGTGGTGACAATGCCGGTGGCGTAGAGCTGCAGGTTTTGCGGCTCGAAGATGACATACCACTTCATTACAGTTGCCCCCGCCTGGTACCTAGGCTGTAACGCGCATTGAGCTTGCGCAGGGCATAAAGAGAAACCGTGGTGTAGATCAAAAACAGCGCGGCAGTGAACAAAAAGAAGGCAAAAGGCGAGCGGGTCGCGGCGCTGGCCTGCTTGGCCAGATAAGTCATTTCTTTGAGCCCAATCAGGCTGACGAGTGCGGTTGCCTTGATCAACACCAGCCAGTTGTTGGTAAAGCCTGGAAGCGCATAACGCACCATTTGGGGCGCCGTGATGCGCAGAAACGCCTGGGTGCGGCCCATTCCAAACGCCCATGCGGCTTCCATCTGGCCTTTGGGAATGGCCAGAATCGCACCACGAAAAGTCTCCACCATGTAGGCGCCGTAAATGAAACCGATGGTCAAAACGCCGGCGAAAAACGGATTGATATCTATAGTGCTTTTGCTGCCTGAAATTTCCAGCAAATGGTTGATGCCGATGGTGCCGCCATAAAACACCAGCAACATGACCACCAGGTCCGGTACGCCGCGAATTACCGTGGTGTAGATCGTCGCAATGCCGACCAGCACCGGCCGGCCGGAGAGCTTGGCGGCAGCGCCAACAAGACCCAGCACGATGGACACCAGCAATGCCAGCAACGACACGCCAACGGTCAACACCGAACCCTGCAAAATGGCAACGTAATACGAGTTCATGGAGGCGTCATGGCATAAAAAAACGGCAGCGCACAGTCACTGCACGCTACCGTTTTATTCAAAGCTGCCGGTTGAACTTTTGTTATTCGCCGTACACGTCAATGTTGAATTTGGCGAAATACTTGTCAGCGATGGTCTTGTAGGTACCCGAAGCGCGAATCGCCTTGATGGCGTCATTCAGGTCGGCCTTGAGCTTGTCTTCGCCTTTGCGCAGTGCGATGCCGGCGCCGTATCCGAAGTATTTGGGTTCCTTCAGATCAGGGCCGACCAACTCGTATTTGGCGCCTTCAGGTTTGGACAGGAAACCACCGGTGACTTCCATGAAGTCTGCCACGGTGCCATCGAGGCGGCCCGATTTGATGTCCAGGTAAACCTGGTCCTGCGCTTCGTAAGAGTTCACCACCACGCCGGCAGGCTTGAGGTCGCCCAGGGCGTATTTTTCCTGGGTGCTGCCCTTCAGGACACCGATCTTTTTGCCCTTGATGGACGCGGCATCGGTAAATTTTGTGCCTTTTTTCAGCACGATACGGCTGGGGGTGTTGTAGTACTTGTCGGTGAAATCGACTTCCTTGAGGCGCTCGTCGGTGATCGACATGGAGGAGATGATGACGTCGTATTTCTTGGCGTTCAGGCCGGGAATCATGCTGTCCCAGACCTGTTCCACAAATTCGCACTTGCGTTTCATCTGGTCACACAGGGCGTTGGCGATGTCCACGTCGAAACCGGTTGGCTTGCCGTCGGCAGTCTTGAAGGTAAACGGCTCGTAAGTCGGGTCAATGGCGATGCGCAGCACCGAGGTATCCGGTGCCGCTGCAGCCGGGGCGGGCGCGGATGCTGGCGCCGCAGCCGGAGCCGCTGCTTCTTCTTTTTTGCCGCACGCCACCAACAATGACGCAACACCGACTGCCAAAAGCAGTTTCTTCATAGTGATTCCTTTGTGGAGTTGAAATTGCTGCAAAAGTTTCGCAAGCAGATATTAAAAATACCGAATTGGATTTTACGGGCCTATGCACGCAATTTCGATGCCCGCTGTAACGCGCGACTTGGGGTTTCTACCGTGGCCGAAGCCCTCGGGACGCCTTTGCGAGTAACCCTTTCAACCGGCAGTGGCAGTCGGCGACCTTAAAATGTGTGGCTATTCCCCCGGTACCCTTATGAACGCCCCCGTTGACGTCTCTTTTTTCGCGCGCGCTGCAAAGCCGCTGTCCAGTTACAAAAAGTACTGGGCCGCGCGCTTCGGCACGTCGCCGTTTTTGCCGATGTCACGCGCCGAGATGGACAAGCTCGGTTGGGACAGTTGTGATGTTGTGTTGGTCACGGGTGACGCCTACGTGGACCACCCCAGCTTTGGCATGGCGGTCATTGGCCGGATGCTGGAAGCCCAGGGCTTTCGGGTGGGCATCATCGCCCAGCCGGACTGGACTAGCGCCGAGGCCTTCAAGGTGCTGGGCAAGCCCAATTTGTTTTGGGGCGTGACCGCCGGGAATATGGATTCCATGATCAACCGGTACACCGCCGACCGGAAAATCCGCACTGATGATGCCTACACGCCGGGCGATGTGGGTGGCAAACGCCCCGACCGTGCGGCGATTGTCTATAGCCAGCGTTGCCGCGAGGCTTACAAGGACACCCCCCTCATTTTGGGCGGCATCGAAGGCAGCTTGCGGCGCATCGCCCATTACGACTACTGGAGTGACAAGGTGCGCCGCTCAGTCGTGGTGGACGCCAAATGTGACTTGCTGCTGTACGGCAATGCCGAGCGCGCCATTGTGGAGATCGCGCACCGTTTGGCGGCGCGCGAGCCGGTGGAAAGCATTACCGATGTGCGCGGCACGGCTTTTGTGCGCAGGCCAGGCGATGCCTCGGCCAGGGACTGGTTTGAAATCGACTCGACCCGCGTGGACGAGCCCGGCCGCGTAGAGGCGCATGTCAATCCGTACATGACGACCTCGGAGCAGGCGGCGCAGCAGGGCGCGACTTGCAGCAAGGAAG
>CAIOLZ010000376.1 GCA_903859265.1 uncultured beta proteobacterium | reverse complement strand
TCGAGCCGGCCGTAGCGGCTTTTGATGTCGGCAAACAGCGCGTTGACTGCTTCGGGTTGGGTGACGTCGCAAGCGAACGGGTGAGCACGTTCGGCGCCTGGCAATGCTGCAACTGCATTCAGCAATTCCGCGCGGCGGCCGGCCAGAACGACGCTGTAGCCATCGCCCAGGAGCGCCAGTGCCACGGCTTTGCCAATACCGGTTCCGGCGCCCGTGACCAGCGCTACTTTGGGTGTGGAGTTCATGGGGTTCCTTTTTGAAAATTACTGGCGTGCGGCCAGCGCCTTGAGTTGGTAAATGGCATCCATCGCCTCGCGCGGGCTCATGGCGTCCGGATTGAGCGCTGCAACAGCTGCCTCAACCGCGCTGGTGGCAAGCTGCTCCACCGCTGGTGGCGCGGCAAAGAGATCCACTTGCGCCTGAGCCTGTGAAGCCTGTGATTCAAGCATTCCCAGCGCATGCCTGGCCTGATGCAGCACTGCCGCTGGCATGCCTGCCAGACGTGCGACCTGTATGCCATAACTGCGACTGGCAGGCCCGGGTTCGATGGCGTGCAAAAACACAATGTCGCGCCCGGACTCGGCGGCGCTCACATGCACGTTGACGGCATGGTGGTGCGTTGCCGCAAACTCCGTCAGCTCGAAATAATGGGTTGCAAACAGCGTGAAGGCCTGCGTTTTGTCGTGCAATTGCGTCGCGATGGCGCCGGCCAGCGCCAGACCGTCGTAGGTGGACGTGCCGCGTCCGATTTCGTCCATCAGTACCAGGCTGTGCGGTCCGGCGCTGTGCAAAATCTGCGCCGCCTCGGTCATCTCCAGCATGAATGTCGATTGCGCGTTGGCCAGGTCGTCGGCGGCGCCGATGCGGGTATGGATCGCATCGATCGGCCCAAGCCGGCAGGCCGTGGCCGGCACATAGCTGCCCATGCTTGCCAGCAGCACGATCAGCGCCACCTGGCGCATGTAGGTGGATTTGCCGCCCATGTTGGGCCCGGTGATGACCTGCATGCGTTGCCTGGCAGACAGGTGCGTGTCGTTGGCAATGAAGTTGCCATTGGAGACCTCGGCGAGCCGCGCCTGTACCACTGGGTGGCGGCCTTGTTCGATTTCGATGCAGGGCTGTTCGACAAACCGCGGTGCGCTCCAGCCCAGGGTCAGGGCGCGCTCGGTCAAAGCGCACAGCGCGTCGAGCGCAGCCAGTGCCTGGGCAGTGCGGGTCAGTGCCGGCACAAAAGGTTGAAGCCGGTCGAGCACTTGTTCGAACAGCCATTTTTCCCGCGCCAGTGCCCGCTCCTGGGCGCTGAGCGCCTTGTCCTCGAATGCCTTGAGCTCGGGAGTAATAAAACGCTCGGCGTTCTTCAGTGTTTGCCGGCGGCGGTAGTCCTCGGGCACCTTGTCAGATTGTGAGCTGGTGACCTCGATGTAGAAACCATGCACCCGGTTGAATTGCACGCGCAAATTGGCGATGCCGGTGCGCGCCTTTTCGCGTTCTTCAAGGTCCAGCAGGAAGGCGTCGCAGTTGGTTTGGATGCCGCGCAGTTCGTCGAGCTCTGCATCGAAACCGTCGGCAATGACGCCGCCGTCGCGCACCAGTGCGGCCGGTTCGGGGCTTATGGCCGCTTTCAACAGCGCCCCGCATTCCAGGGGCGGGTGCAATGCGCCCGCGAGCTGTTGCAAATATCCTTGCTGGCTTTGAAGTGGCCGGGCCAGAGCCTGTGCCTTTTCCAGTGTTTGCCACAGCGCTACGAGTTCGCGCGGACGCACCTGGCGCAATGACAAACGCGCCGTAATGCGCTCAAGGTCGGAGCACCCTTTAAGACCGCCACGCAGTGTCTGCCACAACTGCTGCGCAAGTGCGCCAATTGCGCCCAGCCGTTCATTGGCCTGGCTGCGGTCGCGCTGCGGCTCCAGAAGCCAACGCTTGAGCGCGCGGCTGCCCATGCCGGTCATGCAGGTATCGAGCAAAGAAAACAGCGTGGGCGAATCTTCGCCTCGCAGGGTTTGCGTGAGTTCCAGATTTCTGCGCGTGGTGGGAGGCAGACTGATCAGCGCATCGTCGCGTTGCACCTGAATGCCGCTGATATGCGTGAGGGTGCGACCCTGCGTGTGCTCCGCATAGCTCAGCAAGGCAGCGCAGGCCGCATGGGCCAATGTCAGGTCCTGGGCGTTCCAGGTGCTCAGGCTCGCCGCCCGCAGTGCTTCCAGCAATTTGCGCTGGCCCAATGCCGCATCGAATTGCCATTCGGGCCGGGCCGTCAAAAACACGGTCTGCTGTGCCGGGTTCTGGCGAAGGCGTTTGACACGATCCTCAAAGGCATGGCTTGCGCCCGCGCTGTAGGCCAATTCGCTGGGTGACGCCCGGGACACCCATTCGGCCACTTCATCACCGGCGCATTCGGCCAGAAAAACAATTCCCTGGGTGACCGATAACCACGCCAGGCCGCAGCGGTTGCGTGGTCCCTGGTGCACCGCCATCAACACGGACTCGGTTTTTTCGCTGAGCAACGCGGAGTCTGTCAAGGTTCCCGGAGTCACAACGCGCACGACCTTGCGCTCGACCGGTCCCTTGCCCCCGACCTCGCCCACCTGTTCGCAAATGGCCACCGATTCGCCACAGCGGATCAGTTTGGCAAGGTAGCCTTCCATCGCGTGAAACGGCACGCCTGCCATCACAACCGGTTGTCCTGCCGACTGCCCGCGCTGCGTCAGCGTGATGTCGAGCAACCGGGCTGCCTTCTCTGCATCGGCGTAAAACATCTCATAAAAATCACCCATGCGATAAAACAGCAGGGTGTCCGGAAATTGCGCTTTCAGCCCGAGGTACTGCTGCATGGACGGTGTATGCGCAGGTCCATTGGGAGGTGGTTTTTGAGGGCTCACTTGGGCTTGTGAGGTATCTGTGGGCGCAGTCATTGCCCAATTTTGCCTAATTTGCGGGAGGCATCCTCTGGTGTTCGGCAACTGCGGGGAAAGAATCCGGCAGACCGGCGCCAGCGCAAATGATTCAACACTCCTGTCTGGCATGTTGCAACCCAAGGGCCGTCAGTACTAAACTCGCGCCCCTGCGGTGAAAAAAATAAACAGAAATCAGCGCATAAGAAGGAAAGTGTCCATGGACATCAAGAGAGCGAG
>CAIOLZ010000375.1 GCA_903859265.1 uncultured beta proteobacterium | reverse complement strand
GCGATGCCTGCCATGTCTGCCAGCGCTGCATGTTTTCCGGCGTATGGTCTGCCTGCGCCTGCACGCACTGCACCTGATCGGCGCCCAGGCGCGCAGCCAGGCGCTCCAGCGTCTGGTGCAGGCTGTCACCGTGGCGCAGGTCTTGCGGCAAGAGGCTCAACGATTCCCCGCCCAGGGCCTGGGTCTGCAAGGTCCGCAGACGCAGATACAACACCGGCGCTGGCAAATGCACATGCGCCAGTTGCTCCATGAACAGGCGCTGCAAGTGCTGCATGTCCTGCGTCGGATGCGCTGTGCGCAAAACAAGGCGGCCCTGCGGTCCTCCGTCATGGTGGGCATCGACGTGCAAGGCATTGGAGCGGCGCGCGTCCAGCTCCCAGACCAGTTGCAGGGCCAGCACACCGTGCTGGCGCGCCCTGAGCCAAACCAACAACTGGGCCAGCAAACGGCGCAGACCAAACAGCAAAGCCGAAGCAGACTCGACGCTGGCAGACAATTCCAAAGGCGCATCAAAAACTTCCGGCAAGCTGCACCACGGATACACCTCTGGCGCATCGCCATAAGCCCGGTCAAGCGCTGCGAGCAGGTCGGCACCAAAACGCCGCGCCACACCGCCTCGCGGCAAGGCACGCAATTGCCCCCAGGTAGCGCAGCCCAGACGCGCCAGCGTCGGCAAGTGCGGCTTCGCTGCACGCAGGCTCTGCAGCGGCAAAGCATCGATCAACGCGTCGGCAGCGCCACTCCACAAACGACCGAGCGCCAGCAAGGACGTCGCACCCTGGGCATGGGCCACATCGGGTTGAAGAATCAGACCCAGCAAGGCAGCGCGCCCGCCAAACAGGCGCTCGCTACCGGACACCTCCAGCACCAGGGCATCGTGCACCCGGGCCACCATGGGCGTGAATTGCAGCGCCCGCCAGGACAGCGCGGTGTGCGGGTCCGCCGGCAACGCAGCATCCGCCAGCGCTGGCTCGGGCGGGGCCGCATCAGATGCGGGCTGTAGCGCGATCCAGTGCATGGTTGCGAGCCGCTGCCAGCAGCAGCCCCAGTCGGGGTGCGCGTGCGCGCAATGCCAGAGGCGTGGCCATGGGCGGGCCACGGCGCTTGCGCACCTGGACCTTCAGGCCATCTTCCTGCGAGCTGAGCTTTGGCCCCACCCAAACCCGCAATACAGCAGGTGAGGCCTCGTCCTGCACGCTGTCGGGTCGCATTACAAACAGCAGTTTCTGGTGTTCGGCTGCAGCGATTTGCAAACGGCGCAACTGGTCGGTGCGGACCGCATCTTTCACACCTGGCGGCAACCAGAGCAGCACCGCATCCACTTCAGCGCAGCGCAAAGCCTGCTCGGTCGCCCACAAACGCTGCGAAGCAAGCGTGGTACTGATTGAGAGCAAGCGTTGCACCGTCAGGCCCTGGGCCGCCAGCGCCGGTGCAAACGGCAAATGGGGCGGACCAACCAGCAGCACCGCCTGTTTGGTAGCCATCAATGCCGGCAACAGCAGGCGCCACTCGCTGTGAACGCCTGCAGCCTGCAAAATTTCTGTCATGGCGCCAACCGGCCAGCCACCACCGGGTAACTGCGCATCCAGCGCTGCATCTCCCGTCGGGTACACCTGCATGGCCGGGGTACCCAGCGCATCGGCATGCCAGATATCGGCATGGATATCCGACAAATTGAAAGAGGAACTACGTGCAACGCCAAGCATGGCAAAAGCTTACAACAAAATACTGTTTATTTAAACAGTTAAAAGGCAAGCCGCAAATATTGAAAATTTACAAAAAAACGGCCTGTCAGATGCGCTGCACAATGCGGCTGACCTAGACTCATGCACTATGAATCCGTCATACCGATCACCCTTTGCAGACCTGAAGCGCCAACCGGCAAGACTTTTCAGATGCCTGCGCAACCTGTTTCTGGCGACCGCCGCAATGGCCTGCGCGCACAACGCACTGGCGGTTTTGGGTCAGCCCCTGGCAGCCGGAGGCGCCTCAGGCGCCGCCAGTCCGGCAGCCCTTAAATCAGCTGCCATCGTCCCCGCCGCAAGCTCCAGCACAAGCGCTTTCAACAACTACACGGTCAGAAAAACGGTGCAAGCCAACGGCACCACGGTATCGGAATATGCCAACAGCTCGGGCGTTGTATTTGCTGTGGCATGGCAGGGGCGCTCCATGCCTGACCTGAGTGCTTTGCTGGGCAGCTACTTCAGCGGCTTCAAGGCGCAGGCCGATGCCACCCGCAACACCCGCAACATAGGCACGCCGGTGAACATCAGCACCGACTCGGTCGTGGTGCATTCCGGCGGCCGGATGCGCAACTTTTCCGGCAACGCTTACGTACCAGCCCTCATACCCAGCGGAGTGACTATCAGTGATGTATTGCCCTAAAGTGCTGTGCCACCGCCTGTGGGGCGTCGCTGCGATGGTGTGTCTGACTCTGCTGCTCAATGCTTGCGGCGGCGGTGGTGGTGGAGGCGCTACAGCCAGCCCCAGCGAACTCATCAGCAATCCGAATCAAATCGTTGGCCCGACCATTTCCGGAGGTAACGTGATGGCCGTCACCATCGACTCAGGCCCCGCAGGCTCCTACTATCAGGTCAATCGGCTTTTCGCCAGCGTCACCATTTGCTTGCCAGGAACATCAACCTGCCAGACCTTGGACCACGTGCTGGTTGACACCGGCTCTACCGGACTGCGGGTGATGGCTTCTGCGATAACAAACTTCCCTGTGAATAACCTCCCCAGCGTCAGCGGCAGCACCGGACCGCTGCTCAATTGTGTGAATTTTCTGGATGGAAGTTTTGCTTGGGGGCCGGTGGCCCGGGCAGACGTCACGCTGGGCAGCAAAACGGTGTCCAACCTGCCGATTCAGGTGATTGCCGACAGCCACACTGCCAGCCTTTCGAGCAACTGCTCTTCCAGTGGTACTGACATTACCTCGGTCAATGGCAGCAGTTCCACCGATCCTTCAGCTTTAGGTGCCAAAGGCATTCTGGGCATTTCCCATCTGAAACAGGACTGCGGCACGGACTGTGTTGGCTCACCCTATCTGGGCGCTTACTTCCAATGCACCACCGGCAGTTGCACTGCAGCCACTGCAAGCACAGCCCCCCTGGCCAATCAAGTCACCAATCCGGTTGCGCTATTTTCTGCCGACAACAACGGACTGATCGTCAACCTGCCCGCCATCACACCGGCTGGCGCAGGACGGGTGGGCAGCATGCAAGGCTCCGTAGTGTTCGGCATTAACACCCAAGCCAACAACAGTTCAGCAGGTACGACCCTGCTCCTGCTCGATACCAACAACAGCGACTCCATCACGACGACCCTCAACGGAACACCGATGACCGGGAGTTTTCTGGACACAGGGTCGAACGGGCTGTTTTTTGATCCCCACCTTGCAGGCCTGAGCGCTTGTTCCAACGCCAGTGGGGCCAGTGGGTTTTATTGCACCAATGGCTATGACATCGTGGACACCAGCGCCACCCTGACAGGCACCAATGGCGCCCCGAAAACCGTCAGCTTCAATGTCAGCACCCCCACCTTCGACCCTGCCTACAACGTCTATCCGATGCTGGCGGGCCCCTTGGGCCAAAGTGGGACCTTTGACTGGGGCCTGCCGTTTTTCTACGGCAGATCCGTTTTTATCGGCATCGAAGGCGTGTTTACTCCTAATTTGGGTACCGGGCCCTTTTACGCCTTGTAAGCAGGCACTCGGTTTTTCGGACGCCCAGCCCTTTCAAACGCTGAAAACCCGGGCATAAAAGCTACGGGTGGTGCACCACATGCTGCCCGATATCGGGCCAGCGCCTGCGTAGGTAGAGCCAGGCGAACAGACCAATGCACATCATTCCTACCGACGCCCCGGCCAGCGCTACCGTAGAGTGCATCACCAGCGGCGCAATCACTCCCGCAACAATGCCATTGGCGCTGGAGCCGACAAACATCTGCAGGCTTGACGCCATGCCACGCCTGGCCGGGTGCAGGTCCAGCACCAGCAAGGTCACCACGGGCACCATCATGGCCCAGCCAAATGCAAAAATTCCGATCGGGAAAAGTGCCCACCGCGCGTCCGCCTTGAACAGCACATTGGCGGCAAGATTGATCACACCGATACACAGCATGACGACAAAACCATTGCGAATCTGCCGCTTCGGTGTCAGCCTGCCGGCCACACGACCGCTGACAAATGCGCCGGACATGATGCCGCCGATGGTCAGCATAAATAACCAGAAGAAATGCTCCGGCGGCAGCCCCAAGTGCACGCCCAAAAACACGGGCGCGCTCAGCACATACAAAAACATGCCATTGAACGGAATGCCACTGGCCAGAGCCAGCAGCAGGAAGCGCGGATCAGCGCCGAGCTGCCAGTAGCCGGCGAGCAAATTCTTGACATGAAAATGCTGGCGTTGGCTGACGTGCAATGTTTCAGGCAACCACCGGAAATTGGCTATCAACAGCAGCACGCCAACGCCGGCCAAAAACCAGAAAATTGCATTCCAGCTGGCGTGCAGGAATAGCCAACCACCCACAATCGGCGCAATCGCCGGAGCTGCGCCAAAAAACAGGGTGACCTGGCTCATCACTTTTTGGGCTTGCGAGGGCGGGTACATGTCACGGATCACCGCGCGCGACACCACAATACCAGCGCCGGTGGACAGCCCCTGCACCGCGCGAAAAAACACCAGTTGCCCAATGCTTTGCGACAGCGCACACCCGACCGACGCCAGTGTAAAAACGGTCAACCCGGTCAGCACCACCGGTCTGCGCCCGAAACTGTCGGATATGGCGCCATGGAACAGGCTCATGAAAGCAAAACCAAAAAGATAAGCCGACAAGGTTTGCTGCATTTGCAGCGGGGTCGCATCGAGTGATTGCGCAATGCCGGAAAACGCGGGAAGAAACGTATCGATGGAGAACGGCCCGAGCATGCTCAGCAGGGCCAGCAGGATTGCAAAAACCCATTGCGGGGCCAGCCAGAGTTTCTGCGCGTCGGGATTCATCGCCCTATTGTCGATTGAATTTTCCCCTTGCGGCGCAATGCCGTTCTCCCATAATCGGCACTGGAAATCCCAAATCCATGCCTCAAAAACACTACGCCTCGGGTTTATTCAGCGGGCCAGTCTTGCGCTCTGTCCCCTTGATGTGGTCCATCCTGTTGACCGTTGCAGGGGGCCTGGGATGCATGCTGCTGACCGTGCCGATCACGTGGACGCTGTCAGACTACGTGGTCCTGCACACCGTTCTGGTTTTTTCCTCGGCCGCGGTGGCGGTAATGGTGGCAGCACTTGCCTGGAACCTGCGCCACGAACCGGGGCAAAGACTGCGCGCATTTCTGGGCGTGATCTTTCTGGTCCTGGCTATCACCGAGATGGCGCCTGTGCGTT
>CAIOLZ010000374.1 GCA_903859265.1 uncultured beta proteobacterium | reverse complement strand
GAACAACGTGTAGTAGGCCAGCGCTGCGCCCATGCTGGCTGCATAGTCAGCCCGCCAGGCTTTCCACACTTGCCCTGCCAGGGCCTGGCCTGCCAGCAGGCCTGCATGAAGATCAGGCCGCATTCACACCTGTTGCAGCCCTTGCGAGGGGTCGCGTCTGGAGGTGCCGCGCTGCACCTCCCACGTCTTCGATCACCAGTCCACCTCGCCCGCCAAATATCGGGGACCCATTGAAGTCAAACCAGGCTTGCATGATGCACTTTTCCGGTGGCGTTCGCTTTGCCTCCATGTGATCTGCCTGCATTAAAACTCCCCGGTGGGCCAACAGGGGAATACTGGACTGCGCGCAGCGGCAAGTCTGTGCGATGTTGCACACTGTACAGGTGCAGCCGTGCCTAGGCGACCAAGAGGCTGAGCCCTTGCAAATTTTTTCGGAGGCAGGAAATGACTGAACCGGACGCGACCTACGATGTGGTCACCGTTTGGGACGGGGCTTTTTTCAGGTTGGACGCGCACCTCGAACGCTTCAGGCAAAGTTGCCTGCGCTGGGGACTCGACCCAGGCTTCACAGATCAATCGGCAGGGTGATGTCGTGGAGGGACCTGGGTTTAATATATTTTGTGTACGTGGCGGGGTGGTCATTACGCCGGATGAGGTTTTTATTTCGACGTCCGGTGGTGGCGTATTGGCCGTAACCCGTGTCGATGGCAAGGAGGTTGGCCCGGGCGGCGTGGGTAACATTACACGGCAGCTGGCCGGAGTCTATTGGGAGTGGCACAAGGATCCAGCCTTTAGTTCGCCGATCAACTTCGATCAGGCGTGATGCAATCCATTGGGGGCGCTATGCATACTTGGTTCAAAAACGGGTTCTGCGCGCTGGCAGTGCTGTTAGCCGTTGCGCAACAGGCATGGCCGCAAACTACCGAGATTCCCTGGGCCATTGAAGAGTGGCCACCGTTCGTTATCCTCAATAATGGCAAAGCGCCCCGCAACCCCCAGGAGCTGGGTGATGGTGCTGTCGACCACATGCTGCTGGAGTTGATCAAAAGGCTTCCCGCCTACCACCATGTGTTTCAGTTGTCGAATGTCCAACGGCTCCAGCGTGCGATGGAGCAGGGCGAAAATCTGTGCACTGCGGCCGCCATCAAGACTACTGAGCGGCTGAAATACTCCTATTTCACTCCCGCCTTTCTTGGGTCACCGATGGCCCTCGTTGTGCAACAGGCGCGCAAGGAAGCACTCATCGGCGACGAGAATCCTGCCAGCTTGGCCAAAATCATTGCGCAACATGGCGAGGAAGGGCGCTTGCAGTATTTGCGCGTGTACGGCCCGCAGGTCGATGCGGTCATTGAAAAAAGCCCGGTCGTCGTAAAGCGTGAAAGGGTTCCTGCTGCCGGATTTTTGCTCAGGCCCCTGTCGCAGGGTCTGTTCGGTTTTACATTGGAATATCCGGCGGCTGTTGAATATGCCAGGCGGCAAGGGCGCCTGGCCGGGCCGGTGCTGACCTTACCCATCAGGGAAGCACCCGATCGGGTTGTCGGTTACGTGGCTTGCACCCGAAATGCCTGGGGAAAGCGCGTCATTGAAGACATTGACAGCGCCATCCGTCAGGCATCTGTGGAGCCAAACTACTACGATGCAATCGCGAAATGGTTGCCGTCCGATTACGCCAAAGGCTTTGCGCCGAAGATGAAAGATTTTTATACCCGGCGCAATGCTGGACCCGCCCAAATCGAATAGCAAATTTGGGTGCGCTTCGGCCTTGGACAGAAACCGATGCACCTGCGCGCCTTGTGCGTGCAAGTAGTCGCGTTTTGCGGGCTGATTTACATTGCAGGGGCTTGACCCACGCAGCTGTCAATACGAAAATACGCGCATCGCAACAACGGAGCAATCCATGGAATCTGGTCCCAGTACCGGTTCGCCCAAGGCGAACACCCCAGCGCGTACGTAGGCGGCCTTTTCCCGCATCGTCTCGCTGGTATCAGCAGGACGATGTGTTGTAGTTTTCTCATCCGGCGCCAGTTCTTGGCGTTTGGGCACATCTCCTAAGTTTTTTTGTATTCGCGCAAGAGTTTGCGCCGTGGCGCTCGTAGTTGAGTGTTTGCGGTCGTGAGTGCCTTGCGCAAGCCGGCATCGGGTTGAATCGCCCGATGCCAAAAAACCGGGAGCATCAAAATGACTCAATTCACACCTTTGCATGAGGACGTCAAGGCCGGAACCAGCGCGGTGCTCGACAGCGCCCACCTTGGGGACATCCGTGGCGCCTTCGGCACCATCAAGCGCGGCGATCATGGCGCGCGCACGAACTGGAAACAGCGCTGGCAAACCTTGCTGGCGATCCTTGGCCCGGGCCTGATCGTCATGGTCGGTGACAACGATGCGGGCGCGTTTGGAACTTATACGCAGGCCGGACAGAACTACGGCACCTCGCTGCTGTGGACCTTGCTGCTGCTGGTGCCGGTGCTCTACGTCAATCAGGAAATGGTGCTGCGCCTCGGAGCCGTGACCGGGGTGGGCCATGCGCGCCTTATTTTTGAGCGTTTCGGCAAGTTTTGGGGCGCGTTCAGCGTTATTGACTTATTCCTGCTCAACGCGCTGACCATCGTGACCGAATTTATTGGAATCAGTCTTGGGCTGGACTACCTGGGTGTCTCACGCTTCTGGGGCGTGGGAATCGCATCGGTGATCATCATCGGCGCTGCGAGCACGGGCGACTTCCGACGGTTTGAGCGGTTTTCCATGTTTCTGGTATTTGCCAGCCTGCTGCTGGTTCCGGTTTTCGTGATGGTTCACCCGGCACCGGCGCAAATCGCGCACGATTTTCTGGTGCCCCAACTGCCCAGGGACAGCAAGCTCAGCGACGTCATGCTGCTGATCATCGGCATCGTCGGAACCACCGTGGCGCCCTGGCAGCTTTTCTTCCAGCAGAGCTACGTGATCGACAAGCGCATCACGCCGCGCTTCATCCGTTACCAGAAGGCCGACCTGTGGATCGGTATTGTGATGGTGGTGATCGGTGGCGTGGCCATGATGGGCTTTGCTGCGCAAACATTCGCCGGACAGCCGGAGTTTGCTAACTTTACTGACGCGCTGGGAGTGGCCAACGGGCTTGAAAAATATTATGGCCGCGTACCCGGTGTGTTCTTCTCCATCGCACTGATTGACGCCTCCATCATCGGAGCGCTGGCAGTGTCGCTATCGACCGCCTATGCCATGGGAGACGTATTTGCCATCAAGCATTCCCTGCACCGCAAGCCCGGCGATGCCAAAGCTTTCTATGCGGTCTATGTTGGCCTGATCATCATTGCGGCTGCGTTGGTGCTGACACCCGGCACACCTCTGGGACTGCTGACTAACCTGGTTCAGACACTGGCCGGTGTTCTGCTGCCCAGTGCCACGGTATTCCTGCTGTTGCTGTGCAATGACAAGGCGGTGCTGGGCCCCTGGGTCAATTCAAAAGGCCTCAACTGGTTTACTGCCGCCATTGTTGCGGTGCTGGTCATGCTATCTGTCATTCTGACTTCGGCTGTGCTGTTCCCGGATATCAGCGATGCACACATCATTGGCGTGCTGGTTGCCGGCTCTGTCATTGGCGCGGTCATGGCGGTGGCAGTCAAGTTTGTTGAACGCCGGCAGGGCGCTGCAGCGGTCGAAAGCGGCAGTGAGGTTTTGCCACAGGCACAGCGCGATAACTGGCGCATGCCGGCGCTCGATACGCTGGCGCCGGCGCGGCTGAGCCTTTCGAGCCGCATGTGGATGCTCGTGCTGCGTGGCTATCTCGTGATTGCAGCCGGGTTGCTGATGGTGAAGCTGATAGCGCTGGCGGTAGCCGGCTAGTGTTGCAGGCCCTCGCCGGCTGAGGCCGTGTCAGGCCTGCAGCATGCCCCGGGTTTCAATGAACGCCACCACATCCTGCAACCCGGTCAGTGTTTTGAGGTTGGTCATGACGAAGGGCTTGAGGCCCCGCGCGGTGGTGCGCATGCGGATGGTGTCGGCCTCCATCACGCCCAGATCGGCGCCCACATACGGCGCGAGATCGGTTTTGTTGATCACGAACAGATCGCTTTTGGTGATGCCGGGGCCGCCTTTGCGGGGAATTTTTTCACCCGCCGCGACGTCGATCACATAGATCGTGAGGTCACTGAGTTCGGGGCTGAAGGTCGCGGCGAGGTTGTCACCACCACTCTCCACAAACACCACATCGGCGTTCGGAAAATCGACCAGCATGCGGTCAATGGCCTCTAGGTTGATGGACGCGTCTTCGCGGATGGCCGTGTGCGGGCAGCCACCGGTTTCCACGCCCATGATGCGTTCCGCGGGCAGGGCACCACTTACCGTGAGGAGGCGTTGGTCCTCCTTGGTATAGATGTCATTGGTGATGGCCACGAGGTCATAGCGTTCGCGCATGGCTTTGCAGAGCATTTCCAGCAAAGTGGTTTTGCCGGAGCCGACCGGACCACCAATGCCGACCCGCAGGGGTGGAAGATTTTT
>CAIOLZ010000373.1 GCA_903859265.1 uncultured beta proteobacterium | reverse complement strand
TAAAGTTGCCAAAGTGCGCTTGACCAACGGTTTTGAAGTGATTTCCTACATCGGCGGTGAAGGCCACAACCTGCAGGAACACAGCGTTGTGCTGGTTCGCGGCGGTCGCGTGAAAGACTTGCCCGGTGTGCGTTACCACATCGTGCGTGGTTCGCTCGATTTGCAAGGCGTGAAAGACCGCAAGCAATCGCGCTCCAAATACGGTGCGAAAAAGCCCAAGGCCAAATAAGCCCTGGTTGAAGTAAAAAGGTGTTTGTTTGTCGCGTGGCGCGATGAATAAACGTAGTGACCTGATGTTCGGGTCGAGTAAGTGAGAGTCTTATTGATTAACTCTCGCGGCGCCGCAAAGTCGGTGCCAACTGAAGCAAAGAGGTGAAAAAATGCCACGTCGTCGCGAAGTCCCTAAACGTGAAATCCTGCCGGATCCCAAGTTCGGCAATGTAGAGCTGTCCAAATTCATGAACGTGATCATGGAAGGCGGCAAAAAAGCGGTAGCCGAGCGCATCATTTATGGTGCACTCGAGCAAATCGAAAAGAAGCACCCGGGTAAAGATCCGCTGGAGGCATTTACCGTTGCCATCAATAACGTCAAGCCCATGGTGGAAGTGAAATCCCGCCGTGTCGGTGGTGCGAACTACCAGGTGCCTGTTGAAGTGCGCCCGGTGCGTCGTCTGGCGCTTTCCATGCGCTGGATCAAAGACGCTGCCCGCAAGCGCGGCGAAAAATCCATGGCGTTGCGCCTGGCCAACGAGTTGCTTGAAGCCACTGAAGGCCGAGGCGGCGCCATGAAGAAGCGTGATGAAGTGCACCGTATGGCGGAAGCCAACAAGGCCTTCTCGCACTTCCGCTTCTAACAGCAAACGTGAAATTTGCGCGGCCCGACGTGCTGCGCAAATCCATGGGGTGTCATGCCCCCGAAACGCAAGGGTTGTAACGTTCAATCTTTGCGCACACCGCGCCACAAATGTTCCAACCCGGTGGCGGGTGATTTATAGACATTGATCAACCAAGGATCCATCATGGCTCGCCATACTCCCATTGAGCGCTACCGCAATATTGGTATCTCGGCTCACATTGACGCCGGCAAAACAACTACCACCGAGCGCGTACTTTTTTATACCGGTGTCAACCACAAGATTGGTGAAGTGCACGATGGTGCGGCCACGATGGACTGGATGGAGCAAGAGCAAGAGCGCGGCATCACGATCACGTCGGCGGCCACGACTTGCTTCTGGAAGGGCATGGACAAGTCTTTGCCTGAACACCGCATCAACATTATTGACACTCCCGGGCACGTTGACTTCACGATTGAAGTGGAACGCTCTATGCGCGTGCTGGATGGCGCCTGCATGGTGTATTGCGCCGTGGGCGGCGTGCAGCCCCAATCGGAAACAGTTTGGCGTCAGGCCAACAAGTACAAGGTGCCGCGCCTGGCCTTTGTGAACAAGATGGACCGCACGGGTGCAAATTTCTTCAAGGTTGTGGACCAGATGAAATTGCGCCTGAAGGCCAACCCCGTTCCCATGGTGATCCCGATCGGCGCCGAGGAAAGCTTCACCGGCGTGGTTGATCTTTTGAAGATGAAAGCCATCATTTGGGACGAAGCTTCTCAAGGAATGTTGTTTGACTACCGTGAAATTCCGGCTGAGCTTCTCGAGTCTGCCAAAGAGTGGCGTGAAAAAATGGTCGAAGCCGCTGCGGAAGCCTCGGAAGAGCTCATGAACAAGTACCTTGAAGAAGGTGATTTGACAGAAGCCGAGATCAAGGCCGGTATTCGTGCGCGCACCATTGCCAGCGAAATCCAGCCCATGTACTGCGGCTCGGCATTCAAGAACAAGGGCGTGCAACGGATGTTGGACGCCGTGGTCGAGTTCATGCCTTCCCCGGTGGACATCCCGCCTGTTGGCGGCACCGACGAAGACGAACAACCCGTTACCCGCAAGGCGGACGACGGCGAGAAGTTCTCTGCGCTGGCGTTCAAGCTGATGACCGACCCGTTCGTGGGCCAGTTGACCTTCGTGCGTGTTTACTCGGGCGTTTTGCAAAAGGGTGACAGCGTTTACAACCCGATCCGCGGCAAAAAAGAGCGTATCGGACGTATCGTGCAAATGCACGCCAACAACCGCGAAGAAGTGAGCGAAATCCGCGCGGGCGACATCGCTGCTTGTGTTGGCCTGAAGGACGTGACCACGGGCGAAACCCTGTGTGATCCAAGCGCTATCGTGATGCTCGAGCGTATGGTCTTTCCTGAGCCTGTGATTACGCAGGCGGTTGAGCCAAAGACCAAGGCTGACCAGGAAAAAATGGGTATTGCTCTGCAACGCTTGGCGCAGGAAGATCCATCATTCCGCGTGAAGACTGATGAAGAGTCCGGCCAAACGCTGATCGCCGGAATGGGCGAGCTGCACTTGGAAATTATTGTTGACCGCATGAAGCGCGAATTCGGCGTGGAAGCCAACGTCGGCAAGCCTCAGGTGGCCTACCGCGAAACGATTCGCAAGACCATCGAAGACGCGGAAGGCAAGTTTGTGCGCCAGTCCGGTGGTAAGGGTCAATACGGCCATGTGGTTCTGAAAATTGAACCGAACGAGGCTGGCAAGGGCATCGAATTCGTGGACGCGATCAAGGGTGGTGTGGTTCCTCGCGAATACATCCCCGCGGTTGAAAAAGGTATCCACGAAGCCGTTACCCAGGGCGTGATGGCCGGTTATCCGGTGGTTGACGTGAAAGTCACCCTGCATTTCGGTTCTTATCACGACGTGGACTCCAACGAGTTGGCGTTCAAGATGGCTGCCATCTTTGGTTTCAAAGAAGGTTGCCGCAAAGCGAACCCCGTCATCCTTGAGCCGATGATGGCGGTTGAAGTGGAAACACCGGAAGACTATGCCGGCAACGTGATGGGCGACTTGTCCTCACGCCGCGGTATGGTCCAGGGCATGGACGACATGGTGGGCGGCGGAAAGGCCATCAAGGCGGAAGTACCGCTGTCGGAAATGTTCGGCTACTCGACCACTTTGCGCTCGATGTCGCAAGGTCGCGCGACGTACACGATGGAATTCAAGCATTACTCGGAAGCCCCGCGTAACGTGTCGGAAGCCATCATGGCAGCCCGCGCGAAGTAATTTAAACCTGTCTGCGACGTTGTGCCCCCCTGTTCCCGTGCGGGGGGATTCAGCAACAGCGTGCAAACATTAAACCAACACACGGGAATTAGCTCTTTGGAGAACTGAAAAATGGGAAAAGAAAAATTCACGCGCACCAAGCCCCACGTCAACGTGGGCACGATTGGGCACGTTGACCACGGCAAGACCACGCTGACGGCGGCCATCACCACGGTGTTGGCCTCCAAGTTTGGTGGTCAGGCCAAGGCGTACGACCAGATCGATGCGGCGCCGGAAGAAAAGGCACGTGGTATCACGATCAACACCGCGCACGTCGAATATGAGACGGCCAACCGCCACTACGCCCACGTGGACTGCCCCGGACACGCTGACTATGTGAAGAACATGATCACCGGTGCTGCCCAAATGGACGGCGCGATTCTGGTGTGCTCGGCCGCTGACGGCCCCATGCCCCAGACCCGCGAGCACATCCTGCTGGCGCGCCAGGTGGGTGTGCCTTACATCATCGTGTTCCTCAACAAGTGCGACATGGTGGACGACGCCGAACTGCTCGAACTCGTTGAAATGGAAGTGCGCGAGTTGCTCGACAAATACGACTTCCCCGGCGACAAGACCCCCATCATCCACGGCTCTGCCAAGCTTGCCATGGAAGGCGACAAGGGCGAGCTGGGCGAAGGCGCGATCATGAAGCTTGCGGATGCACTGGACACCTACATTCCGCTGCCAGAGCGTGCCGTGGACGGCGCATTCCTGATGCCGGTGGAAGACGTGTTCTCGATCTCCGGACGCGGAACTGTGGTGACGGGTCGTGTTGAGCGCGGCATCATCAAGGTCGGCGAAGAAATTGAGATCGTCGGTATTGCTGACACCCAGAAGACCACCTGCACGGGCGTTGAAATGTTTCGCAAGCTGCTCGACCAGGGCCAGGCAGGCGACAACGTGGGTATTTTGTTGCGCGGCACCAAGCGCGAAGACGTGCAGCGCGGCCAGGTGCTGTGCAAGCCCGGATCGATCAAGCCGCACACGCACTTCACGGGCGAGATCTATGTTCTCTCCAAAGACGAGGGTGGCCGTCACACGCCGTTCTTCAACAACTACCGCCCCCAGTTTTACTTCCGCACGACAGACGTGACCGGTGCGATCGAGTTGCCTGAAGGCAAAGAGATGGTGATGCCGGGTGACAACGTGTCGATCACGGTCAAGCTGATCAACCCGATTGCGATGGAAGAAGGCCTGCGGTTTGCGATCCGCGAAGGTGG